>NZ_JBCNZM010000016.1:0-53485 GCF_040227615.1 Bacteroides sp. RTP31139st1_H2_RTP31139_211217
ATGGATGTTCTCCATGCTTTACAATAGGGTGGAGAAGCGTCAGGAGTGGCTTGATTGTGCCATTCAGGGTGGTGAGTTCTTGAAGAAATACGGGCACGATGGGAATTACAACTGGTATTTTTCATTGGACCGTGCAGGACATCCGTTGGTAGAGCCTTATAATATCTTTTCATACACTTTTGCAACGATGGCATTCGGGCAACTGAGTTTGGCCACCGGAAATCAAGAGTATGCAGATATAGCTAAAAAGACTTTTGACATTGTTTTGTCGAAAGTTGATAATCCGAAAGGAAAATGGAATAAGCTTCATCCGGGAACAAGAGATCTTAAAGGCTTTGCTTTGCCTATGATTCTATGTAACTTGGCATTAGAAATTGAGCATTTGCTTGACGAGGATTTTTTGGTAGAAACAATGGATACGTGCATTCACGAGGTGATGGAGGTGTTCTTGCGTCCGGAACTTGGAGGAATTATTGTTGAGAGCCTGAATGGCGACAATAGTTTGGTAGACTGTTTTGAAGGACGTCAGGTTACTCCGGGGCATGCCATTGAAGCCATGTGGTTTATCATGGATTTGGGTAAGCGGTTGAAACGCCCGGAATTGATAATGAAGGCTAAGAACACGGCTTTGAAGATGTTGGAATATGGTTGGGATAATGAATTTGGCGGTATCTATTATTTTATGGATCGCAAGGGATTCCCTCCCCAGCAATTGGAGTGGGATCAGAAACTCTGGTGGGTGCATATAGAGACGCTGATTTCATTGCTTAAAGGCTATCGGTTGACCGGAGACGAAAAATGTTTGGAGTGGTTTGAAAAAGTACATGGTTATGTATGGACGCATTTCAAGGATCAAGAATATCCGGAATGGTTTGGCTATTTGAATCGTAGAGGTGAAGTTCTGTTGCCTTTGAAGGGTGGCAAGTGGAAAGGTTGTTTCCATGTTCCCAGAGGGCTCTATCAATGCTGGAAGACCTTGGAAGAGATTGTTCTGGATAAACAATATTAAAAACTAATTCAATTGTTCGATTTTAAATTCTAGTTAAAATGAAAAACAAGTATTTTTGTTGGCTGTTCTTGTTGTTCACTTTGGTAAGTTTAGGTGCAAGTGCCCAAGTGAAGGTAGAGGGTAGTGTGTTCGACGAGATGGATAATCCGTTGATAGGTGTATCTGTTTTTACAGAGAATCGCAAGACTGGTGCAGTGACAGATGTGGATGGTCATTTTACGATTACTGTGCCCAATACTAAAGTGTCATTAACCTTTTCTTATGTAGGATATACTACTCAAAAGATTGCTCTGAAAGATAGAAAGCTTTTGAAAGTGGTTTTGAAAGAGGATTCCGAATTGTTGGATGAAGTGGTGGTAGTAGGCTATGGCACACAGAAAAAAATCAGTGTAACAGGTTCTATTGCTCAAGTGGGTAACAAAGAGTTGAAGAAGGCTCCAAGCGGGACACTTTCTAATATGTTAGCTGGACGTATTCCGGGGTTGATTGCTAAACAAAGCAGTGGACAGCCTGGGCAGGATGGTTCAAATCTTTATATTCGTGGTACAGGTGCTGGTGACGGTAACGCTTTGGTAGTAGTGGATGGTGTGATACAAGATTATTTTCCCTCTTTTTCTCCAGATGAAGTAGAATCAGTTACTATTTTGAAGGATGCCACAGCTGCTGCCGTGTATGGCGTACGTGCTGCTGCCGGTGTAATTTTGGTAACGACAAAACGTGGTACTGTACAAAAACCGACTGTAACGTTGAATTCTTCCGTTACGTTGAGCCAGAATACTAATTTTCCGAAATTTTTGAATGGTCCGGATTATGCCTATTGGTATAATAAAGCTCAGTTGATGGATGGTGTAGCTGAGGAGAATTTACGTTTTTCTCCCGAAGATATTGAACGTATAAATAATCCTGGAGAGAATGAAGAGATCTATGGTAATACAGACTGGTTTGATTTGCTTTTTAAAAATGTAGCTCCTACATATACGAATACGGTTTCTGTTTCTGGTGGTAATGAGCGTATCAAGTTCTTTGCTTCTTTGGGAGCTTATAATCAGGAAGGTATTGTCGAAAACACATCTTATGATAAGTATAATTTCCGTTCAAACTTGGATGCTAAGGTAACTAATAATATTGATTTTTCTTTGAATTTATCTGGGTTTGTAGATGACCAGCGTTCACCGGGTGCTTCTGTTGGTCCGAATGCTTATGCGGGAGTATTCCAACAAGCGATGTTGTCTTATCCTTATTTGAGGCCTTATACCAAAGACGGTATGCCTATAGCAAGTCAAAATACAGCAGGTAATGGTAATAATAACCCTTTAGGTGCCAGAGACTTGTCTGGATATCAATCAAGTAAGACTACTAAGTTTCAAGGTGATATTTCTTTATGTTATAAGTTGCCTATCAAGGGGCTTTCAGCAAAATTGGATGCTGCTTTTTTGAAGAGTCATTCAATGAGGAAAGCTGCAATGACACCGTATAATGTTTATTCTTGGAATCAAACGACACATCAGGGTAATGTTGAAAAAGGGCGTATCTGTTCAATGGCATCTGTCTCACACTGGTACGGTTCCCAGCAGCGTTATACGATAAGACCTACCATTGAATATGCTAATAAATTTGGTAAGCACGATGTCTCAGGTTTGTTCTTGTATGAATATGCCAGAGAAGATTATGAAGGAATATCTGCTGGACGGGAGGATTTTCCGATTACAGATATAATGGATATGAGTTACGGTTTGAAAGTCAGCGAAAATTTAGTCAAGGGCAGTCATAGTAATGACAAACGTGCAGGCTATGTTATGCGTTTTAATTATGCTTATGATGAAAAGTATCTGCTTGAGTTTACAGGACGTGTGGATGCTTCTACTGCACTTCCGGCTCATAACCGTTGGGGCTTTTTCCCTGCCGTTTCTGTCGGTTGGCGAATTTCTCAAGAAGATTTCTTTAAAGAAGCCGTTCCTTTTATGGATAATTTAAAGATTCGTGCTTCTATAGGACGTTTAGGTAGTGATCGTGCTATTGAGAGCACTATGACTTATTTTTCTACAGCAACCTTATCTGCTGACCCCGTAGTCGTATTTGGTACTAATGCTTTGAAAGATATAGGTATGAGTGGGCCTATTTGTCCGGATTTGAAATGGCAATTGACTGATACCTATAATATTGGTGTTGAGTCTAATATGTGGAATGGCCTATTGGGGCTTGAATTGGATGTATTCTACATGAAGACCACTCGTTCTCTGGAAGGTCAGTCTGGGAAATTTCCACCTTCTTTAGGCAGTTACTTCCCGGGATATATTAACTATGGTTCACATGACAATCGTGGTTTTGAATTGGTATTGACGCACCATAATAAAATTCGAGATTTTAATTATCATGTACGAGGCAACTTGTCATGGGCTCGTAACAAAATCTTGAAAGTTACAGAAGATGCTAATGTGCCGATTTATAAACGTGCTACAGGACAAAGTATGGGACGCTATTTGGGATTCGTTGCAGAAGGATTATTTCAATCGGAAGAAGAAATAGCTCACAGCGCTTTGTTTGAAGGGTCTACAAATACAAAACCAGGTGATATTAAATTGAAAGACATTAACGGTGATGGAAAGATTACTTGGGATCAAGATATGGTACCCATTGGTCGTAGTAGTATTCCGGAAATGGTATTTGGATTAAATTTAGGAGCTGAATGGAAGGGATTTGATTTCAGTATGTTCTGGCAGGGAGCTGCTATGTTCGATGTGAATTTATGCGGTATTTATGATAGTGGAATTCGTGACGATACGTTCTATACCCGTCCGTTTTATGCTGATGGAAATACCCCTTATTATTTGGTGGAAGGCTCTTGGCGTCCTGATAATCCCAATGCAAAATTTCCTCGTTTAGGGATTGAGGCTCGCGATAATGGTGGAAAATTCTCTTCTTGGTGGGTAAAAGATGGTACATATTTACGTTTGAAATCAGTTCAGTTAGGTTATACACTTCCTAAGAAATTGACGGAAAAGGCTGGATTTAGAACTATTCGTGCTTATGTGAGTGGTGGTAATTTGCTGACTATTTGTGGACTGGATTATATGGATCCGGAAATGCCTGGAGTAAATCAAGGATATTATCCTCAGCAGCGTACTTATGAATTTGGTTTAAACATTACTTTCTAAAAATTTAATCAGATGAAATCTATAAAGAAAATATTAACGGTATTCACTTCTACTTGTTTCATATTGGGTAGTTGTGATATTGATCCAACATTAACATCTTCATATCCTTCTGATATTATTTGGTCGAATGAATCTAACTTGATTACTTATATCAATGGTTATTATTCATTGGTGGGTGGTTATTATGGACTTGGAGGTGAAGCTTGTACTGATATGTTGAAGCAGAATAATCCTGTATCTGATTATAATCAATTCGTTTTTGGTTCGATGCCTATAACAACTACTAGTAATATGTTTGATACTTGGGGGGGGAGCCACTCCTCACAATTGTCTTTGACTCGTTTTTTGGAAAATCTAGAAAAGAATCGAACTAATTTTTCAGACTCGATTGCTACACTTGCTGAAGCACAAGTCCGCTTTTTCCGTGGTGTAACTTGTTTTAATTTAGCTAAATGCTATGGTGGGCAATATATAATCTATAGACAACTTCCTGTGTTAGGTGAGAAAAATCATCCGCTTTGTTCTTCTCAAGAAGGTTGGGATTTTATTTATGAGGATTTGAGGTTTGCCGCCGAACATTTGCCTACAAAAGATAAAGTGGAATTGGGATGCTTGAGCAGTGGTGCTGCTTATGGTATGTTGGCTCGTGCTATGTTATATGCTGAACGTTGGAAAGAAGCTTCTGATGCAGCAGCTCAGGTAATGAACCAAGATTATGAGCTATATGAAGATTACGGTAAACTGTTTACCAATTCGCGTTTGGTGCCGGTTGAAAATAAAGAAAGTGTCATAGAATTCGGATATCTGAAGGATAAGTTCACTTATTCTTTTGATTATTTCTATTGTCCGCCAAGTGATGGTGGTTATGCTGAGATTTCTCCTACAGAAGATTTGGTTTCTTCTTATCAAATGGCTGATGGTAGTGAATTTGATTGGGATAATCCTGAGATGGCTGCTAATCCTTATGAAGGGCGTGAGCCGCGTTTTTATGCAACAATCTTGTATAACGGTTGTCAATGGAAAGGGGAAACTTTATATACTTATGAGGGTAGTAAGGATGGTTTTGGCTTGGGAGGAGGTACTACCAGTACAGGCTACTACATGCGTAAGTTGATGAAAGAAGCCATTCAACCCAAAGGCACGAGTTTTACTGGTCAGGGAGATTTGACTTATTATTATATGCGTTATGCTGAAGTGCTGTTAATTTATGCAGAGGCCATGGCGATGCAGGATAAGTTGCCGGAGGCTTTAGATGCTTTAAATCAGGTCAGGAGAAGAGCTGGTTTTACTAAGGATTTAACGGCTGCTACCCAAACAGAATTCATGAAATTACTTCGCCATGAGAGAAAGATTGAACTGGCTTTTGAAGGCCATCGTTTTTGGGATCTTCGCCGTTGGGGGTTGGCATCTACTGTACTGAACGGTACAAGTATGCATGGAGTGAAGCCGATTAAGGTCGGTGATAATGAATTTACATACGAAGTTGTAGATATTGATGGCGGCAAGACCCGTGTTTGGGAAGAACGTTATGCCAGATTCCCTATACCCCTTGGTGAAATAGAACAGAATGAAGCAGTTCAACAGTTTGATGAATGGAAGTAAAAAATCAATTTATTTGCTGAATGTACTAACTTGAAAATAAAAATTAACCATGAAAATATTAAGTAAATTATCAGTAATCGCTTGTTTGTGTTGGGCTACATTGGCATCGTGTGAGTCTCCTGATTATGAAACAGGCCGTACTGCTCAAGTGAACGGACTGATGAGTGTTACCATACAGATTCCGGGAAATCCATCGAAATTTGCAGCCACCAAGACTGGACCTTATGAAGAAAATGAAGAGATTATTGTTAAGGTACCTACGACAGATGAAACCCCGTTAGATCTAACACGTCTTATCTGCATGGTGAATGTAGAACACAATTGTTATGTTACTCCTGCGGTTGGTGGTGAGATGGATTTTACAAATCCTTATCCTATAACGGTAGTGGATGCATTGGGAAATAAGCATCATAACACGATTCGTGTAGTGCCTACTCCTCCGAAGACTAAATATGCTAAATTATGGGAGAAAAATGCCGCTTTACTGAATATGTCATCTAATACTACCGGTTTGGCTTTCTATCAGAACTACTTGGCTATTCAAGAGTACAATGCTCCTATTAAATTGTATGATAGAAATAGCGGTGAGTTTGTGAAGGAAATCCCTGCAGCAAGTACCTTTATGATGAGAGCTCGTACAGATGATGCCGGTCATTTGATTACAAACCGTGAAAATGTTTATGGTGCAGGATTTATGGTCTATTACTATTCAGAGGAGACTCAAGAACATATTAATCTATTGAATTGGACAGCTGATGCAGGATGTCCCGATGATTTGGGTTATAACATGAGTGTGAAGGGGGATGTAACTAAAGGAGTAGCTTATATTTATGGTATGTGTCCTCATAATATGGAAATTTATTATTGGAAATTGGAGGATGGTCAATTGGTAACTCCTGATGCAAAACCGAATGTACTTCGTTATGGCCCTGCTGGTGGCGATTGGACCAGCGCTCCAATGATACAACGTGCAACTCTTGAAGATGATTCTAAGCATTATATTGCTTATAATCGCTATTCTGGCGCTACCGGCGATGACGCTGCTTATAAAGCTAAATTTAGTATGTTTACTCCGGCTTATGAAATTACGTCTTTGAATCAAGACAATCACGAGTATCGCATCTTAGGATTTAATGTGTTCAATATTGAAAACGAGACTTATTTAGCGTTGAACGACCAGCAAGCGGACACTTGGTCTGGTGGCGTTTCTACATTGAGTGTTTATGATATTACCGACCCGTCTAAGATGGAATTGGGACCTGATGATGCAGGTTATGATAAGTTCTGTTTATTCAGGGGTGAATGGTCTCCTTATGCTACAAGTTATAACTCTTGGGGTGATTTGACTACTGCCATTGTGCCTACAGATACTGGATATGATATTTATATTGCAACTTGTGTGATTGGTGGTGATACATCCCAAACAACAATACGCATGTATAAGATGACTTGGTATCGCCAATAAGAAGTAACATGTAGCTGGTGATTGATAGGCGGGAATTCGTCTTAAGAGTGATAATCCCGCCTATTTTTGTTTTTTGGGTTTTTATTAATTAGTTTATCGGACTTAGATTATGACATGTAAGAAAGTACTTTTTTCCCTTATGGCTTTATTGAATATTTTTACAGTATGGGGACAAAAAGAGACATTGAAATTCAATCAGAATAGAACATTTAAAATAGTACAGTTTACGGATGTCCATTATAAATATGATGATCAGGTCAATTCTCAGGTAGCACTGGATCGTATGAATGAGGTCTTGGATATAGAGAAGCCCGAATTTGTAATATTCACGGGAGATGTTGTGGTTTCTAACGAATCTTTTAAAGGGTTGGATATAGTGTTGGACGTTTGTATCAAACGTAATATTCCTTTTGCTGTCGTATTTGGTAATCATGACGACGAATACGATCATACCCGTCCGGAACTCTATGACTATATTGCGAAGAAGAAAGGCAGTCTAATGCCTACCCGTATAAGTGAGGTGGTTCCGGATTATGTGCTGACTGTGAAATCTTCAAAAGATAAGAATAAAGATGCGGCATTACTGTATTGCATTGATTCTCATTCTTATACTCAAATTAAGTCAGTTCCGGGTTATGATTGGATTAAATTTAATCAGATAGCTTGGTATCGTGAGCACAGTAAGAAGTTTGCAGAAAACAACGGAGGTATACCTCTGCCTGCATTGGCTTTTTTCCATATTGCTCTCCCAGAATATAAAGATGCATTACTGGAAGATAAAAACCGTTTGTTTGGTTGTAAGGGAGAAATGGTATGTTGTCCAACTACCAATTCTGGCTTTTTCACTTCAGTTAAGGAGTGTGGTGATGTGATGGGTATCTTCGTTGGACATGATCATGATAATGATTATGCAGTAGCATATAAAGAAGTGTTGTTGGCTTATGGTCGTTATACAGGTGGAAAAACTGTTTATAATGATTTGTCTTCTAATGGAGCTCGTGTCATTGTTTTGCATGAAGGTGAACGTAGGTTTGATACTTATATTCGCGTAGCTAATAATGAGATGGAATCTTTTGTCACTTTTCCCAACAGCTTCTATTAATAGAAATTATACTTTCAAAAAAGGTTATTATGAAATATTTATTATTGTTTCTTTTTTCTCTGTTTTGTACTGTGAATATGTACTCTAATGAGAAAGTGGGTTTAACATTGATACCTCCCGGCAAAATTTCAAATAAGATAAATTTGGATATACGTGGAGGAATTGTGAATAGGGGTAATTCTCTGCAAACTTATCAAGTTTCCCTTTTTTGGGATAAAGAGAAAAAATCTGCTTTATTGTGTGATACAACTTTGAAAATATCATCAAGTAAATCGGATGTTGTGAAGATTATGATTCCCATGAAAGATAAAGTGGGCAAGCATAAGGTGATTTTGAAGGTGTCTGATGGCAAAAGAGTATATCGTAAGACAAAAGAAATAGAAGTAATTCAATCGGACATTCGTTCCATTCAGCAGATTTCAGGTGCTTGGACCGGAATCTATCATTGGAGTGAAGAGGAAGGTAAGCACTGGAATCAAGATATCAAAAAGATGACCGATAACCATTGGAGAGAGATGATTCGTTCCATGCACAAGATTGAGATGGATATGGTGGTAATTCAGGAAGTATTTCGCCATCAAGCTTATATCGGAAGTTCTACTACCGTTGAGGATTATCCGGGGAAGGCTTTCTATCCTTCTAAATTATATCCCGGCCGTATGGACATTGCAGCTGAAGATCCTATCGAAGCCATTCTCTCGGAAGCGGATAAGCAAGGAATGCAAGTATTGATGGGGGTTGGTATGTTCGCTTGGTTCGACTTTACCCCCGAGTCCTTGGAATGGCACAAACGGGTTGCCAAAGAACTGTGGGATATGTATGGGCATCATGAGTCTTTTTATGCTTTCTATGTATCCGAAGAAAGTGGTGGGGGCCTAAATAACTGGGAACCAGATCCACAACGCAGTAAGGAAAGAAAAGTTGAAATAGTACATTTCTTCAAGGAATTTAAGGAGTTTTGTAGTGCTTTAGCTCCTGAGAAACCCATAATGCTTGCCACTAATAGTTTTGATGTCCCTGTTGGGATGGATACTTATCCGGAATTATTGAAATATCTGGATATTCTTTGTCCATTCGGCTTTGCACGTATGCCGGCAACCGATATAAGCGGCAAAGAGGCTGCCGATTTGTTGCAGAAGGTTTGCGATGAGGCGAATGCGCACTTGTGGTTCGATCTTGAGGCTTTTCTATTCAATCCGGACAATTCTTTGTATCCCCGTCCTATAGAGCAGATTATTCATGATTTGAATCTGTTTGACAATTTCGAGAAGATCCTTTGCTATCAGTTCCCCGGTGTTTTCAACGATCCGGAGATGTCTATCCGTGTGGGCGAAGCGCGTACAATCAACTTGTTCAATGGGTATATGAGATATTTGAAAGAACTGAAATATAGGAATAAAACACGTAAATAAAAAGAAAGTGATGAAGCGCTGTTATCTATACCTGTTTATCCTAATAGAGATGTGTTGCCTGTCGGAGCTTGCTGCTAAGAGTTGTGGCAAGGTTTTCAAAGGGAATGATCCGGCCGTGAGATATGTTGGCAGAACGCTGGTTTCCTCGGACGGGTCGGTATCTTTCGATTGGGTGGGCACCTATTGGGAGACTCGTTTTACGGGCGGAAGACTCTCTTTGATAGTCTCTGAAACCGGAACAAGCTACTACAATGTGTTTGTGGATGATGAACTGCACCGGGTTGTAAAGGTGTGCGGGACAGATACTCTAATTAATGTGGTGTCGGGGATAGATAAGCGTCTTCATAGCTTGAGGATGCAAAAACGTTCTGAGGGAGAGTTTGGAAAGACAACCATCCACCGATTTGTGCTCTCTGCTTCGGGACAGTTGCAGGCAAGTCCTACTGTGCGTACCCGTCATATTGAGTTTATCGGCAACTCGCTTACTTGTGGGTATGGGGTGGATGGTAGGCACCGTGATGAGCCTTTTGGGGTGGAAACGGAAAACTGTAATCATGCCTTTGCAGCCATGGTAGCCCGCTATTATGATGCCGATTATACGTTAGTTGCCCATTCGGGCAGAGGAGTAGCCCGTAACTACGGTGATTCGGTGAGGGTGTCGAAAGTAACGATGAAAGACCGAATGCTAAATACTCTTGATGAAGACCTTACTGTTAAATGGAATTTCACGGGCTATCGACCGGATTTGGTGGTTATAAATTTAGGCTCGAACGATTTTTCTACAGAACCGCATCCTTACAAGAGAGAGTTTGTAAAAGCTTATATGCAGATAATAGCACAGTTGCGCGAGCATTATGGGAATATTCCTATTCTCTGCCTTTATCCGGTTGCTATGCAGGCTCCGGTGTTCAGTTATTATGAAACAATAGTGTCTGAATTGAATGATCCGAAACTCTTTCTGCTGAGGCTGGATGAAGGACTTTATAACAGGACAACAGATTTGGGTGCAGCCTGGCATCCCGGATACAGTGGACATAGGAAAATGGCTATGTGGATAATTCCTTATATCTCGACCCTCATGGGGTGGGAATTGGCTGATAAAATTATTGAGTAAAACAGAAAAAAAGAACAAGAGATGAGAAGACGTGATTTTATAAGATATTTAGGCTTGGGAAGTGTGGCTGTGACCATACCCGAAGCTATGCATGCAGTTCCTGCTGCCGCTACCACATTGTGTTCGGACAAGAAGACCAAGCCTATTTCGGGCTCTTGGTTTGAATTTCAACATTCGGCAGCCGAAGGCGGGTATTGGAATGAAGCATTGGCCCATTTTACTGCCGACCAATGGCGCAGGAAGGTGTTTGAAATCCGTGAGGTCGGTATGGAGTATTTGGTTTTGATGGGAGTGGCTCGTGCCGGCAAACCCTTCTATCCTTCTAAAATTGCTCCTCGGATTCCAATGGGGTGTGATGACCCGCTGGAAGCTGTCCTTTCTGCGGCAGATGAATGTGGTATCAAATTTTTTGTCAGCAATGATTTTTGGGGCGATTTAGATGCTTACAACATGATGTTGGACAAGGGAGTACAGACAGTTCGTTTCCAGGCGATGGAAGAGATAGCTGAGAGGTACAGTCATCATGCGTGTTTTTATGGGTGGTATTTTCCGAATGAAGCCATGCTGCAACCTTATTTTGTGGATGCTTGTGTGAACTATGTCAATGAGACTGCGGCATTTGCCCAACGCCTGACGCCCAATTGTGTGAACCTGATAGCCCCTTATTTTATCAAGGAAGCCCGTTTTGATGATCATTTTGTTCGTCAGTTGGAGAAGATGAATATTGATATCATAGCCTATCAGGACGGGGTGGGAGTGAACCATACTTCATTGGAAGACTCGGCCAAGTTCTATGAAATATTGTATAAGGCGCATGAAAAAGCTTGCAGGGCTCGTTTGTGGGCAGATGTCGAATTGTTTTATTTTGAGGATGGAACCGGTGGTAATTTGCTTCCTGCTGATTTTGGCAAACGCATTATCAGGCAGCTGGAAGCTGTGTCCCCTTATGTGGATAAGGTGCTCTGCTATCAATATTTGGGCATTATGAACAAACCTGATACAGATATTGTGGCAGGGCATCCGGATTCTATAAAATTATATGAGCAATATACAGAATGGTATAATCATTATCAAAAGAAGTGTGAATGAAAAAAGTGTTTCTCTTGACTTTATTGGTTCTGTTTGGTACCTTTGAAGTAAAAGCTGCTTTTAAAAAGAACGAAAAGAGAATTTTGTCAGAGCAAGTGCTGAAGGATAAGGTGAAAGGTGCTTGGGCCGGGCAAACGTTAGGGTGCAGTTATGGTGGTCCCACCGAATTCAAATTCCTGGGAACTATTATTCAGGATTATATTCCCATTCCTTGGAATGAACACATGGTGAAAAAATGGTACGATAGCTTTCCGGGACTTTATGATGATGTCTATGTAGATTTGACATTTGTCGAAGTCTTTGAAAGATGCGGTTTGGATGCTCCGGTGGATTCGTTTGCCGTTGCCTTTAAGCGAACGGAATATCCCTTGTGGCATGCCAATCAGGTAGCGCGCTATAACCTGCTGCAAGGAATGAAAGCTCCTCAGAGCGGGCATTGGAAGAACAACCCTCATGCCCATTGTATCGATTTCCAGATTGAGGCTGATTTTGCCGGAATTATGTCGCCTGGGATGCCCAATCAAGCGGCTGAAATTTGCGATAAGGTAGGTCACATCATGTCTTATGGCGAAGGTTGGTACGGGGGGGTGTATGTTGCAGCCATGTATTCTTTGGCCTATGTCAGTGATGATATGGAGTATATTGTGGAAGAAGCCCTTAAAATCATACCGGAGGAAAGCGATTTTCACAAGTGCATGTCCGATGTCATTCGTTGGCACAAGAAATATCCCAATGACTGGAAGCGTACTTGGTTTGAACTGCAGAACAAGTGGAGCGAAGAAATCAGTTGTCCCGAAGGCATCCACAATTCTTTTAATATCGGTACGAAAATCAACGGGGCCTACATCCTTTTAGGATTGCTCTATGGAGAGGGTGATTTTACAAAAACCATTGATATCTCTACCCGTGCTGGGCAGGATTCTGACTGCAACCCGGCATCGGCAGCAGGTATATTGGGAACCATGATAGGTTACAGCAACATTCCCGAATACTGGAAAGGGACTTTGTATGAGGTGGAAGACCGGCCTTTTTCTCATACAGACATAAGTCTGAACAAGGCTTACGAAATGACTTATAAACATGCTTGTGATATGCTCCGGAAGCATGGAAATGCGAAAATAGGGAATGCTTTTGAAATCAAGCGGGAGGATATTCGTCCTGTTGCGTTGGAAGTGGCCTTTGAGGACCTGAAAGTTAGTGGCAAACTTACTGTTGAAAAATCGATAGATGAGGTGAATCCATTCACTTTCGTAGGCACAGGTCTGGTGGTGAAGGGGTACGTCGCAGGTGCTCTTCCGACAGACTATACGGCCGAAATGGAGGTGTATATAGATGGGAAATTGCATGAGACCACTGCTTTGCCTCAGGAACTCAATCACCGGAAGTGCGAGTTGTTCTTCTGCTACGACTGTCCGGTGGGTAAGCACGCAGTGACTTTTAAATGGAAAAATCCCGTGTCCGGCGGAAAGATATGGATTACCGAAATTATAACCTATACAACGAAATGACAGCCATGAAAAAAAGAATGATTCTGGCAACCTTGTCTTCTTTGTTGCTATGTATGGCAGCTTGCAGCAATAAGCAGCTCCCCACAAGCGAGGATATCTTGACAGAAGCTCGTGCTGTGAAGACATTGAACGCTTATGATGAGATGAATTGTGTGGTGTATGATATGAAGGTAACTCCTGCCTCGCCTAAAAGTTCGATAGACCGTTTTGTCAGTGATGACTGTGTAGAAGGTGCAGGAAGTTTTGAAATCAGATACTCTTTTTCCGGCAATTCTTCCGAAGCGGAATCGGTGTATATCCAGCAAAGTGGTGGAGACTACCGCAGTGATTTATCTTTTCATCCTCTGGGACTTTCCATTTGGGTGAAGGGTAATAAGAACAACAAGGGTACATTCCGTTTTATGATAATTCAAGATGCAGGCATGTTCACCCAGGGGACACTGCACGACAAAGGGCGCTGGCAATTCTTTGAATATGTGGACAAAGAGGTGTTGACTCAAGAAGAGTGGACTCGGGTGGTGATGCCATACGAAGCCTTTACTTTTGTCAAGGGACATGATATGGGGGATAATAAACTGATGCTGAACCGCTTTGAGGGGTATCGGATAGAAGTGACCAATGATGAGGGTGTAATGTGTACCGGTTCGTTCTGCATTGACAATCTGGAGCAGTTGACTTCTTATGCTCCCGAGTTCAAAGGGACTCCAAAGTTTTCCAGTGTGTTTATTCAATTGGACGGGGTATATGAAAACACCGATTGGGATAAGGAGTTTAAAGCAAGCCAAGAGGTGGGCATTGATACCTGGATTATACAGTATGCCGAGGGGTTCAATGACCGTGCAGAAGAAAAAACTTCTTTTTATGTTCCAACAAAACTTCCTTGGGTCACGAAACAATATGATATCATGAACCGGATGTTCGAGGCTGCCAAGCAGAATGGAATGAAGCTTATCGTAGGGCTTTATCCCGGTGATTATAGCAAAAAAGACACTGCAAGCCCCGAGCAATACGACTTCCTCGTAGAGCGGAACAAGCAGGTCTTTGATGAACTGTTTGCCCTTTGGGGAAATCATCCCTGCCTGGATGGTTGGTATATAACGGAAGAGTTTCACGATGGCTCCTATCCCGTGGGGTGGCAGCAAGAACCTTCACTCTCCATGCTGGCCAACTATTTGCAGACGGTGGCGGCTTATATAAAGTCGAAATCTCCCAAGGAAGTCTGCATCGCTCCTGCCTTGTGGCGTGGCATGCCGGCCGATCTTTGTGGGGAGTGGTTCGGTAAGATATTTGCCCAAACACCCGATATTGATGTTCTTTATCTTCAGGACATAGGCGGACGTTGTCTGGTGGACTTTGATGTGGATCTGCCCAATTGGTTTGCCGAAATAAAGAAAGCTTGCGATGCCAACGGAGTGATTTTCGGGGTAGACATCGAGTCGTTTAAGGAATGCTGGTGTCCGAAGATTACAATGCGTACCAAGCCTTGGTCAGAGTTGGAAGAACAATTAAGGGTTGCCGGAATGTTTACCGATCATATTACGAATTTCAGTTGGGCTACCTTTAAGCCGGGAACGGACACTTATGAAGGTTATAAGAGGTATATTGAAGGAAAATGACCTATTGCTGATGCAATAAAATAGCTCATTAGCGGAATTGGTAGTGTTTAATCAATAAAAAACAAATATTTTTTATGAATCAGTTCATCAAAGAAATACAAGAACAACCGGAAATGTTGGAACGTACTCTTGGCTATTATCATTCAAGAGAAGGAAAGGAGCGTTTGGATGCTGTCTGTACTCTGTGGACAACCGGTGACTATGACAAAATAGTACTTACCGGTATGGGAAGTTCTTATTTTGTATCGCAAGCTGCCGCGACCATGATGACCGCTTATAATATACCCGCTTTTGCTATCAATGCCGGGGAGCTATTGCATTTTCAGTCTTCAGTTCTGACAGAGCGCACTTTATTGGTTGCCATCTCACAGTCAGGCGAGAGCTATGAGGTGATTGAACTGCTTAAACAACTTGGTGAACGGCATCATTCACGGTTGACAGTGGTTGGGGTCACAAATGAGTCTGGAAGTTCTTTAGCGGCGATGGCTACTCTCAGTCTGCTATGTAAGGCTGGGAGGGAGGAAATGACATCTACGAAGACATTTATCACCACCTATCTGGTAGTGTATCTGCTTGCAGGAGCATTGGATGGTCGCAGGGTGGATAATGCTCTTTTAGATAGTGTCGTTCGGGAAGTCGGTCTTCAGCTTGAGAAAGGGGGGATTTATTTATCCCGTTCGGTCGCTTTTTTAAGTGGGCATCCGTTTGTTCAAGTGATAGGCAGGGGTACGGTTTTTGCAAGCGCTGCCCAAACCGCCCTGATGTTTATGGAGGCTACCAAGACTCCGGCTTCAGCTTTGTTGGGCGGTGAGTTTCGCCACGGCCCACTAGAGATGGTAGGCCCTGGCTTTATCTGTATCATTTATGCGCATTCACGGTCCGGTGTTTATCGGCAGAGCATCAGGCTTATGGCTGATGTTCTGTCTTTTAATGGTAAAGTGATCCTGGTGTCGGATATCTCCTCCGGCATTGAAAGTGTGAATTTGCTGGAAATCAATGTTCATTGCGGAGACCCTGATTTGTTTGCAATTCCGTCCATTGTTCCTGTTCAGCTGATAGTGAATGCTTGGGCGGAAGAAATGGAACTAGTGCCCGGCAGTTTTACACATGGTGCTAAAGTGACTTCAATAGAATAATGATGGGACGAAGAAAGGTAGCCATAGGAGTCGATATCGGAGGCACAAAGATCAGTGCGGGTATTGTTGGCGGAGAGGGATTGGTTTATGCTTCTCCCCGTACTATTGCAACTAATCCGAAAGAACCCGGCGAAGTAATTATTGCCAATTTGTTTTCTCTGTTGAAAAATATTCTGGCTGATGCTGCGGATTACGATATTCAGGGCATTGGTATCGGGTGTACCGGACCTCTCGATATAGATAAAGGTATACTGCTGGATGTTGAGAATCTTCCCACTTTGAACTATTTTCCGTTGAAAGACACCGTTGAACAAGCATTTCCGTTGCGGGTGATCCTTGATAATGATGCCAATGCGCTGATTTATGCAGAGGCATTATGGGGAGCGGGTCGGAATGCCGGTTCAGTCCTGGGTTTCACTTTAGGAACGGGGATAGGATGTGCTTGGATTAATGGAGGAAAAGTATGGCGTGGGCATTCCGGTTGTGCTGGAGAAGTATGGACATCACCTTATAAAGAAGGGATATTGGAAGATTATGTATCCGGCAATGCCGTCACCCGTCTTTATAAAGAATATACAAAGGAGGAGTTGCCGGCTTATCGTATAGCCGAACTGGCACGGTCCGGTGATAAAATGGCTTTGCAGGTATGGGATGCTTTTGCCCAGGCATTAGCTCATGCTTTGTCATGGACAGTGAATATTACCGATCCCGAAATTGTCATCATAGGCGGATCTGTTCTGAAATCTTCCGATTTATACTGGGACAAGGCAGAGTGGCTATTTCGTAAATTCATTTGTCGTTCAGCAGCCCGGCATACTACTTTGCTGCCTGCAGCCTTGGGAGACAATGCCGGATTTATTGGTGCGGCTGCATTAATATTAAAATAACAAGAAACTATGAGAAAACTCTTTTTTATACTGTTGATATGTAACATGTTGTTTGTCAATGCCCAATCTCTTGAACTGGAGAACTGGAAGATTATCAATTCTTCCGAGCTAAACGCCGGAGCTGCTGAGGTTTCGCAATTGTCTTATCCCACTGCCGGATGGTATCAGGCCACTGTGCCCACTACCGTGTTGAACGCTTTGGTGAAGGAAAACGTATATCCTGATCCGAGAATCGGCCTGAATAATTACCTGATTCCGGATGTGTCGGATGAATTTAATGCCCGGATGGATCTATCTAAATACAACTACCTGAAAAGTGGCCGTAATCCTTGGCAAGATCCATACTGGTATCGTACGGAAGTCGTTCTTCCCAAATCATATAAAGGCAAGAAGGTATGGCTGACCTTGAACGGCATCAACTACCGGGCAGATGTCTGGGTAAATGGTCGTCAGGTTGCTGATAAAAAAGATATTGTGGGTATGTTTCGTCGCTTTAAACTTGATATAACCGGATATGCCCGTGCCGGAGCCAACAATTGCATTGCGATAAAAATTTATCAGGTGGATCATCCGGGCGTCCCGACTCCCGGCACCCAGTTGAAAGTATTCGGTCCTGTACGCGGACATTCCTACGATATCTTTAAGGATGAGACATTGAAGATATCCGGTGGCTGGGATTGTGCTCCCGTGGTTCGCGACCGGAATATGGGTATCTACCAGAAAGTGATAGTGGAAGCCACGGACGAGGTGTTGATTGAAAATCCTTTTGTTATCACTACTTTACCAAAGTCCACTACCATGCCTATGAAGGTTGACACTGGGCTTGCAAAGGTCAATATTAAACTTGAAGTGAGGAATACTTCTGCAAAGCTTGTCGAGGGAAAGGTGAATGCTTGGATTACATTACTCAACGAAGTCAAATTTCCCACTTATACCAAGCATATGGAGGGATACCTCAAGCCAATCAAGCTGACGAAGAAAGTAGCCCTGCGTGCCGGTGAGAGAAAAGTAGTGGAACTGACCCCTGAGGACTTTCCTTCCTTGCTGATAGAAAACCCGTATTTGTGGTATCCGAATGGGTATGGCGAGCAATACTTGCATCACATGAAACTGTCTTTTAGCATCGGTGGAAAAGTGTCCGATACCAAAGAGTTTGATTTCGGAATCCGTGAGGTGGCAAGTGGACTGAACCGGGTGGGAGATGAATGTGGTCGTGTATATTATGTGAATGGCAAGCGGATATTCTGTAAGGGCGGTTGGATACAGCCGGACATCTTGTTGGAGGAATCTGAAAAACGTATCTATGATGAAGCCCGCTTGATGGCAGAGGCGAACATCAACCTGATTGGCAGTGAAGATATGCCGTCTCCTTCTGAAACCTGGTTTGAAAGTTTTGACAAATATGGCCTGATGTGGTGGCATGTTTTCTATCAATGTTTCCGTATGACTCCCGGAACTGAAACTGCTGACAATCCTCTGGATCATGGTCTGGCGGTGGCAGGAGTGGAAGATATGATGCTCCGCTATCGCAATCACCCTTCTATTATTTCATGGATAGGAGCCAATGAGGTCTTGATGAATGAAAGCTTGTACAAGCTGACCAAGGAGAAAGTGAGGAGTATCGATACTACGCGTGTTTATCTTCCGACTACCAGTTTTCATTGGGATGTAGACGCCTTGACTCCTTATCTGAAAGAAGATCTGCCAACAGGTACGACGGATGACGGTGCGCCCGACTATAATTGGGCGCCTTCTTCCTACTTCTTTGATAAAGTGCGTGAGGTCCATTTGCAGATGTTCCGCAATGAACTGGGGATGCCTTCCATGCCGACGTACAACAGCCTCCGGAAATTTATTCCTACCGCGGAGAGTACGGCTAATGTAAACAGCCCTATTTTCCCATTGGATAGCATTTGGGCTGAACATGGTGCTTGGGATGTAAGTAATTATTGCTATCGCTCTTATGACAATGCCATTCGCACAATGTTCGGTGATCCGAAGACGGCAAAAGAATATGCCGACAATGCCCAGTTTCTGAGTGCCGATGGTTATCGCGCTATGTTTGAAGCGGCTAATCACCGGATGTGGGATATTACTTCCGGTGTGATGATTTGGAAGATTAATTCTTGCTGGCCCGATGTGTGCTGGCAGATATACGACTGGTATCTGGCTCCCAATGCTTCTTATTATTTTGCAAAAAAAGCTATGGAACCGGTGCACGTACAGTTGAATGCGAATGATTTCAGGGTTTCTGTGATTAATGCCTCCCATCAGACACTGCAAGACGTGAAAGTGACGGCTAAAGTTATCAACAATGACATGGAAGTGGCTTGGGAGGACTCCCAGCGGATAACTGTTTCTCCCGATTGCTATCAGGAGATTGTTACGGTGCCCCGGTGTGGAAAATACTCTTATAATTACTTTGTGAAGCTGGAGCTGCATGATAAATACGGTAAACTTCTGTCCGAGAACCTATATTGGTTCTATTCCCAGCATATGGATTTCTTTTGGTTCACTTCTATGGAGAAACCGGAATTGAAGGAGGAGGTTGAAGTTACCAAAGAGGAAGGGGAATATGTCTTTTCTATTTGTTTGAAGAACGAATCGGATCGTTTGTCCCATTTCAATCATCTGACTTTGCTGGACGTCCGGGGTAAGGAGATTAATCCGGTATTCTGGAGTGACAATTTTATTACGCTCTTTCCGGGAGATGAAAAGGTAATAACGGCTCGTGTGGCAGTATCCGATGCCGGAGATACACCTCCTGTGTTCTTCCGGGCACGATGATGAATAGATTGAATTTATTTATAATATAGTGTTATGAAAAAAATTATAGTGATTGGCAGTTCCAATGTGGACATGGTGGTGAGAACTTCTCATCTGCCTGCTCCCGGTGAGACGATTCTGGGAGGGGAATTCTTTATGAACCAGGGTGGAAAAGGAGCAAATCAGGCTGTTGCAATAAAGAGATTGGGCGGCAATCTGATATTTATGGCAAAATTGGGGAATGATGTATTAGGTCGGCAATCTGTCGGTTATTTTAAAAAGGAAGGAATTGATACAAGATATATTGCTCTCGATGAAGATTCTGCTTCCGGAGTAGCTCTGATCAGCGTGGACGATCATGCGGAGAATAGTATTGTAGTGGCATCCGGTGCCAACATGTTGTTGAACGAACAAGATGTGGATAAAATGTTGGAGGAAATGTGTGAGGGAGATATCCTCTTGATGCAATTGGAAATTCCGCTTCAAACAGTGGAGTATGCTGCCAGAAAGGCTTTCGGGAAAGGAGTGAAGGTGGTGCTGAATCCGGCTCCTGCCCGCAGTCTTCCCAAAGAATTGTTCCGGCATCTGTACATGGTCACTCCGAACCGCATCGAGGCGGAGATGCTTACGGGCATAAAGATTGCCAATGATGCCGATGTTGAGAAAGTGGCGGAAGAGATTTGCGCGATGGGGGTAAAGAATGTAATTATCACTTTGGGTTCGAAAGGATGTCTTATAAGGGAAGAGGGCGTTTCTTATCGTATAGATGCTTTCAAAGTGGAGCCTGTTGACACTACAGCTGCCGGAGATACGTTTAATGGGGCTTTGTGCGTAGGATTGTCAGAGGGCATGGACTTGAAACAAGCTGCTGTGATGGCTTCAAAAGCTTCATCCATAGCTGTAACCAGAATGGGAGCCCAGTCTTCTATTCCTTACCGTGAAGAGTTGTAATCATTAAAAACAATATTAAATATCACGATTATGTTTATAGTTGAAAGTTACGGATTGGCGGTAGCGTTGTGCTGGGTCACGATGTTATGCTGGGGATCATGGGGAAATACTCAAAAATTGTCAGCCCAAACATGGCGCTATGAATTGTTCTATTGGGATTATGTGATTGGTATACTTCTTTTTTCTTTGGTTTGGGGCTTGACACTGGGCAGCATTGGAGAAGGGGGACGCGGATTTATGCAGGACTTGCAGCAAGTTGGTATGGAGAATTTTTGGAGCGCTTTTCTGGGTGGCGTCATATTCAATGCCTCGAATATATTGTTGTCGGCTTCCATGTCGTTGGCTGGTATGTCGGTTGCTTTCCCGATAGGGGTGGGGTTGGCGTTGGTATTAGGCGTATTTGTCAATTACTTTAGTGTACCGAAGGGGGATCCTGTCACTCTTTTTGGGGGTGTCTTCTTGATTGTGTTGGCCATTGTTTTTAATGGGATTGCTTCCAGTAAAGTTTCTGAAGTATCAGGTCAGACTGTCCGAAAAAGAGGAGTTCTGATTGCTGTCTGCGCTGGTATTCTGATGGCGTTTTTCTATCGTTTTGTCGCCGCTGCTATGGATTTGGAAAATCTGGAATCGCCTGCTGTTGGTATGATGACTCCGTATTCTGCCTTGTTTGTGTTTGCAATAGGTATCTTTATCAGTAACTTTCTATTCAACTCTTTGTTAATGAGGAAACCTTTTACGGGGGTGCCTGTGGCTTACAGTCAATACTTCAAAGGAAATATGAATACTCATTTGGTTGGTATTTTGGGGGGTGCCATTTGGGCGTTGGGAACAGCGTGCAGTTATATTGCTGCCGGAACAGCCGGTGCTGCCATTTCCTATGGGTTGGGACAAGGGGCTACGATGGTTGCCGCATTATGGGGGGTGTTTATTTGGAAGGAATTCAAAGGGGCTTCTAAATCTACTAATCTATTGATTGCCTTGATGTTTATTCTCTTTATTTTAGGTTTGGCGTTAATTATTACGTCCGGTGGGTGGCAATTGATCTTTTATTAATTAAAAAAATGTGTATATTATGAAGAGGATTTTTCTGCCAATCCTATTGGGGGTACTGATGATATCAGCCGTACTGCCGTCGGCAGTAGTTTTTGCTGGCAATGATGTTCCTGGCCGACAGAGAAAACAGAAGGTGAAGGAATCTGTTTTGAGGGTGAAGCCCATTACTGGTACTTGGATAAATCTGGCATATAAGGATGTACGTAATAGATATACCAATCCGCAGAGTTTTGATAATACGGATCCGGAATTATGGAAAGCTAAAGTGCGGGAACTGTCAGCTATGGGCATTGAATATCTGGTATTCATGGAAGTTGCCAATGAGGGTAAGGCTTATTATCCCTCTCAATTAATGCTCTGGTGGTATGATAAAGATAAACAGAGTCCTGTGGAAGCCATTCTTGATGAGGCTGCCCGATATGACATGAAGGTTTTTATGAGTACTGGATGGGCAAAAGACCAGGATGATAATTTGCAGGATCCTGCTATCAAACAACGCCAATTGCAAATTATGGAGGAACTGGCCGTCTTTTATAAAAATCATAAAGCCTTTTATGGCTGGTATTTGCCGGTAGAGGATTGTCTTTGCCCCATTTTTGCAGAACATGCTGTACAATCGGTTAATGCATTGACCAAAAAGGCAAAAGCATTGACTCCGGATAAGAAGACACTGATTTCTCCTTATGGTATCGGACTGTCTGATTTTGATAATCCGGAGTATGAGAAACAATTGGCAAAGCTGAAAGTCGACATCATAGCCTATCAGGACGAAGTGGGCTGTGTACGCGATAAATTCATGTTGCCTCGCTTAAAGAAGACTTGGAAACGGTTGAGAGACATCCACAACCGTCTGAATATTGAGATGTGGGCCAATTGTGAGACTTTCACTTGGGAACAGGGAACCAACGACCGTTCTTCGGCCTTGATTCCTGCCGCTTATCCGCGTCTTTTATCTCAACAAGTGGCTGCTTCTGTGGCAGGGGTTGACAGGATTATCTCATTTATGGTTTGTGGAATCATAGAAAGCCCCACGTCAACTTATCAGTTGGGGCAACCGGTGTGGTCACATAAAGTATACAATGACTATATGGCCTGGAAAAGGCGGATTGGCTGCTGGCAATTGGCCGAAGCTGCCTTTATGGAGAGATTGGCTAACGGGGCTACCATTGACATGGTGTTGGGAAAAGCGGATTTGAAGGCATTGCTTGATGGCAGGGTTGCCGAGGAAGACAGTAAAGATGCCCGTTGGGTGAAATTCGAGAAAGGTTATCATGAGCTTGTGGTAGATTTGCAGAAAAAGACCAGACTACGGAAAGTCATGCTTCGTATGCTGGACTATAATTTAGATGGAATAGGTATGCCGCTGAAAGTTTATCTGTTCACTTCGTTGGATGGAAAAGAATATAGATTAGCTTCTATCAAGGATACTCCCCATTTCCCGAACAATCGGCATGATGCATGGATTGAAAACTTGTTATTTGATCAATTGGATGAAAGCATCCGTTATATGAAGGTGGCTTTCGAAGCTTCGCAACAAGTGTATATGGATGAGTTGTTTGTTAATCCGGTGATAAAATAAAGACCAGTTGAGATGAGAGTGAGTTTGTGTTTATTAACGGTGTGGCTGTTTCTTGCTTGTGTAGGCCGCGGGGAAATTGCACCAATTCCTTCTTGGTCAAAATCGATGGCAAAGGAGAAATATATCCTAACCCCCAAAGCACCTGAGGTTCCACAGATTAATAGTCTATGGTGCAGCCTTGGAAATACAGAAAAAGTCTCTGTTCGTGATTTGTGGCATCAAAAGGATTTAGGGGAGTATAAAGGGGGATTTTGGACACAAGTCCCTTATCATGGAGTTACTTTTGTAAAAAAAATCACTCTTGTAGAGTGAACTGAAACTTTAAAATAAATAGTATGGAATTTGCTTTGGATAGATGGATTACCAAGCATAATGCTTGGATTGATGTTTTTGGACCAAACTACATGAGGTGGATATTTCGTGATGTGAAAATGACTATTTTGTTTTTGGGGCAGTTTCTCTTTGGTAAAGTGTTGCAGGTGTTTAAGGCAGGTGTGTTATTGGGAGCAGTGTCTTGCATACTATTTGTGCCAGGGCTAAAGGCAGAAAATTCTAGGCCATTTGTGATACCGGCATTACAGGAGTGGAAAGGCGGGGATGGCTATTGGCGCTCATCGTGTCGGTTGGTGTTGGACCCCCGCTATGCAGCAGAACTCAATCCGGTGGCAAACACATTTGCCGAAGATTTAGCAGTGATGTTTGGCAGGAAATATAAGGTGGCGGAAGGCGTTTCTGCCTGCTCGGGAGATATTTTTTTGACTTTGGCTGGAAAAGAAACAGAAGAGAATCGGGAGAAGTATTATTTGGATGTGTCTGATCGGATGGTGTTGACGGGTGCAACGACGCAGGCAGTGTTTTGGGGAACTCGGACCATTCTTCAAATGATGGAACAGTATGATGGGGCGGTGCCGCAGGGAGTGGCTGTAGATTGGCCCAATTATCCTAAGCGTGGATTTATGTTGGATGTAGGACGTAAATTTGTCCCCATTGGCTTTTTGAGGGATTATGTGAAGATAATGTCCTATTATAAAATGAATTGTTTCCAGATTCATTTGAATGACAACGGCTTTAAAAAGTTCTATGGCAATGACTGGTCGCAAACACCCGCGGCTTTCCGATTAGAAAGTACCGTGTTTCCGGGATTGGCCACGGAGGGGGCTCATTATTCAAAAAAAGAATTTGTTGAACTTCAGATGTTAGCCGAGCAGTATGGAGTGACTGTCTTGCCGGAAATAGATGTGCCTGCGCATTCATTGGCCTTTACGCGCTATAAGCCGGAAATTGCTAGTAAGGAGTACGGAGAGGATCACCTGGATTTGTTTAATCCGGAGACTTATTTGTTCTTGGACAGCTTGTTTGCAGAGTATTTAGGTGGAGAAAATCCGGTGTTTAGGGGTAAAGAAGTGCATATTGGTACAGATGAATACGATAATTCGGATCCTAATGTTGTTGAAAAGTTTCGCTTTTTTACTGATTATTACATTAAATATGTGGAGGGTTTTGGGAAGAAAGCGGTGGCATGGGGTGCATTGACGCATGCCAGAGGAGATCTTCCTGTGAAGTCTGACGAGGTACTATTGGACATTTGGTACAATGGTTATGCCGATCCCTTTGAAATGGCCGAATTGGGATTTGGATTGGTGAATGTGGCATGTAGCCAATTGTACATAATACCATTGACGGCACTCTATTACCACGATTACCTGAATATAGAGTGGATTTTTAATAACTGGGAACCCTATATGTTTGATGATAGAATATTTAGTCGGAATGATAGGCGTGTGAAAGGGGGAATGTTTGCCGTATGGAATGATTACATTGGAAATGGGATTACTTTCAAGGACATTCATCATCGTGCGTATCCTGCTATGCAGACATTAAGCTTGAAAATGTGGACCGGTGCTGTGGATGATTTGTCTTTCGCACGGTTTGATTCTTGCCGTCGTGCTTTGTCGGAAGCTCCGGGAGTGAATATTGGAGCAAAGGTAAAAACGATGGATGGGAAAGTGCTTCAAGTCTCGAAGTTGAAAAGGAATCAAAAGCTTTTGATAGAAGAAATAGGGTATGATTATGAAGTGGCTTTTGATTTCACTGCAAAATCCGCAGATAAGGGCAGTGTGCTTTTTAAATCTTCCAATGCCATTTTGTATCAGAGTAGCCCAAAGTCTGGAAAATTGGCATTCTGGTCAGATGGTTATTTAAATGAGTTTGATTATATGTTTCCTATCGGTCAACGGGTACAAATTGTGATTAAAGGTGACCATACCTCTACAAGTTTATACATTGATGGAAAACTACATCAGACTTTGGATAAAAAGATACTTTATAAAATTGGCGAGGAGGTGGTGTACTACCAGTCCACTCTTGTTTTTCCATTAGCTTTTACTGGAAATTTTAGTGGGCAATTGTTAAATTTGAAAGTACTGCAAAAGTAATTCGAGTTCATGTTACAAGGATCCATTTTAGGTTATTCTTTGCCTTTAATTTGTTGTAAGAATTCATTGGTGGACACTAATGCTTTTTCATCTTTGAAGCATGTGGAAGTTGAAAAAGGATAGTGATAATTCCCTGATTTATATTCAATGGTTGTAATATATCCTGACGGAGATTATGGTGAAAATATTTTGCTGGGTCATACCAAAAGGCCTGGTTGGATATAATGATTAGTGCTAAAGTGCAATTATTAAGCCTGCTTTAAATTTCACTTTTAGCCATTAGCTTGTTACAACAGATATGTAATAAGATGTAAAGTGAAACTTAAAGTAGGGCTCATTGATTATTCTACATGTTGCTTTGAAGTACTTATGCAGAAAACAACTTCTATTATATTCATTCTTCTATGCTTCTTGTCAAGTTGTAGCTTCGAATCTAAAACAGAATTTCCAGCCTTTGATAAGGAGATTAGAGTAGATGGTGAGCAATCTGATACAGAATTGCTGATTAATATGGGATGGATTGACTGTGTTGATACATTCTTGGTAATGACGCATGTCGCCCAAAATGATTTTTGCCATGTATATTCCATTCCTTCGGGTATGAAAAAAATCCATACTTGGGGTTCATTGGGAAATGGTCCTGGCGAGTTCCTACAGCCAATAATTACATACGCTCACGAAAACACCTTCGGTTTGAATGATGTCAATATACAAATGTTGGCAGTGATGTCTCTAAAAGGCAACGGAAATGCTATTGAAATTGAAGAGCTGTCCAGAAAAAAAACTCCTTATAAGCGTGTGCAAGGTGAGCTCAATCCTGCAGATTATAATTTCGTACGACTGGATGAACAGCATTTTGTCTCCCTATTGTGCGGAAAGGACGGTAGTTTCTTTTCCTTACTGGATGCCAATCTGCAGCCTTTACAGAGGTTCGGCGAATCTCCGGTGGGGAACAAAATTTCTGTCCAGTCTTCACGGATGAATTTGAAAGGTTATCTGTCGGTGCATGACGGGCATATGGTGTTTGCGCCTAGCAAACTGCCGTATCTTGCTAAATACCACCTGGAAAATGGAACCATGGTAAAAGACTGGAACTTTTATTTTGATCGGTCTTTTTATGAATGTAAAGACTATAACCTCTTGTTTAGTAAGGCAAGAAGCTTTGGGCAGGTGTTGGATTTGGCAATGGATGACCAATATATCTATATTTTGTACTTAGATCAACTTTTAAGCGAGTATGACTATAATGACCCGCAAAAATCCATGGCGAACAAGGTGCTGGTTTTCAATTACTCGGGAGTACCCATAGCCAAGTTGATATTGGATAAACGAATCTATCAGATGGCTTTGTGTACAAAATTGCATAAGATTATCGGGCTGGGGAATCTGCCAGAACCTGCATTTGTTTCGTTTGATGTCGTTTTTTAGATATATAGTCTAGTATTTCCCTTATACACTAGAAATAGGATAGCGTATAATTATATGTTTTAATTTGTATATAACTGATATCCATTAAATTACTGAAGTGTTGATTTGATATCCTTTTTAGGCATTCTACCTTTGAAGCATGTGGAAGCCGAAAAAGGATAGCGACTAATTATAGCTCAGTAGATTTTTAGTGGGGAATTATTAGCTTACTTGCCAAACACGTACTTCGCAACCTTAGTATTAGCCTTGTTCTCATTTACGAAATCACGTTCAATATAGATGTCCGTTACTTTCATTGCATCGTCAATATGGTTAAGTGCTGCATGGACTATATATTTATCAATGCCAGCTTTATTAAGTGCAATGGTAGCCCAACTATGCCTTGCTGCGTAGTATTCCAAATCGTCAATTTCTAATATTGTACAAATTTCTTTTAAGCCGTAGTTGATAGCCTTATTGAAATCCTTCTCGTCAGCATAGTATTGATAGAAATTGAAGAGACGTTTACCAGTCTTATCCTTGTACTTCTCAACAAGAGGCAGGATTAATCTGGGTATGTCAACCTTCATTTGAGCCTTATCCAATCTACGGTCTTTCGTCTTGGTACGATTATAGACGATTGTATAACCTTCCATTTCAGTGGCATTGTAAAGGTCTGCTGAATTGATTCCCATAAGACAGAATGATAGAATGAAACAATCCTTTGCCAAATTATAATGGCAGGTAGATTTGTAGCCTTTCTTCATATCTTTATAGGGTAGCTTCCATAGCTTCTTTATAATATCTGCGGATATGGCTCTCTTTCTTGTTGCTTCCTGCTTGGGTATTTCAAGTTCCATGAAGGGTGAGTTGGGGATTAGGATTAAATTCTTCTCCTTCTTATTGTATTTCTTCTTGGCTTCATTGAATAACTTCTTAATGCTTATCAAATATAGAGAGAGTGAACGATTGGAAGGTACCCGTTTACCCTGCTGCATTAATCTTTTAGTCCGTATCTCACGTTCTTTATTCAAGAATGCTTTAAAGCTTTCTAAGAAGTCAAGGGTAATCAAATTAATATCCAATTCCTCTTTACCTATGAAACGGACTAAGGCATTAATGGCAGTGGTGTAGTTAGGTGCACCTTTGATAGTGGTTGAGGCTATCCACTCACGACTGAACTTTATAAAGTCAATGGTTTGTTGCTTCTCTTGTTCTCCATTTAGGTAGTTCATTACATCGTCTAACGTGTAGTTGTTTAACTCAATTTGGAGTTTGGCACACTTGTCATAGTAGCTGTGGATTAAAGCGTCTATATCTTGTTTTATGGGTGCTGAGGCTTTAATCTTGTAGTTCTTTGTTAAATCATTAGGGGTTGCGAATAGGCTTGTTGATATACGTTTCATTCTTCTGTTAAGAGTAAATCTAAGCCTTACGGTGAAACAGTCATTTGTCTTTCTTTGTACTTTAACTACTTCTGGGTTGATTGTCAGCATATTACACATTGTTTAATTGGTGAAACAATAGTGAAACAACTGCTCTTTATTAAGGCTAATATAACCAAGCAACAGACCCTTAATCGGAGGTCTCCATGAACTAAAAAAGGCTCTATCTCGTTAGAGATGAGCCTTTTAGTTTGTGGACCAGCCTGGGCTTGAACCAGGGACCTCCAGATTATGAGGCTCTAAATTTCATCCTATTAAATTGCAATATGTCAACGTATTAATAATCTCATTGGAAGTTTATCAGTCAACAATTAGTCAACAGCTAAACCTACGGTACAAAGTTAAATATTAGTTTCCTATATTCCAAAGAATTGGGTTGTTAGTATGTAACATTCGTAGTGCTTATATAAAAAAGAAAACAGCATAAGAGTTTCCTCAAATGCTGCCTACTTTTAGTATGAATAAGTTCTTTATTCCACTCTCTGATAAGAGTACTTCTGACCTGTGGGTGTAACTCCGTCTGCTTCCAATTCCTGCACTGATAAGGTCATTGAATTAAGTAACAGAATATCACTGATAATCCATTCATCTTCATCACTAAACATTTCATAGAGTTTGTTACCGTCTATCTTGTACTTGCCCACTTCATTATATAAAGGATTCTCGGTACTTGTATATTCAAATGTGCCATCATTCTTATAAGTAACATGGGTAGCAACAGCATTACCACTTGTCATCTTCCATTTGCCTATAATGAGAGAAGCATAATCATCCTGTCCTTTGATTGTACCATTATCAGTATCTACTTCAAATGTTACATTCTTCTTAGTTCCATCATAATGTATAATATTGACATTAAACTTCCAAACTGGCGTAGATTTATCTTCTACACTGACTTCAATCTTGGCATCAGCAGGTTCATCGTTAAGCTGTGGTACTTGGATATGCCATAAATCCTCTCCCAATTTAAAACTTCTTTTACCCACGAAGAAGCCTTTATTATCTCTATGACTATAGATTGCTTCTTCATAAGATAAAAGTTCAGAAGTATAGAGAACTCCTACATTGGAATATCCAAAACCTTTCTCTGCTATATAGATAGTATCTCCAGACAACGAATAACAGCATTTACCATTTATGATAGAGTTTTCGTACCATGCACCTATGCCAAATCCACTATCTTTGAGTTGCACTTCTTTTGTTTGCGAACTTTGCTTAAACAGTAAGGCGTGGTAGCTATAATCTTTCCCAAAGCTGTAACTTAATGATGCTACAAAATCTTGATTGAATGGCATTGCTTGCAATAGAGTTATCTGTTGAATTGTAACATCTTCATATTCTCCATAGCCTTTGTAAATTCTACGATTTCTATTAAATGGTGACTCGTCAGTCCAATTTATAATCGGAGATTTATCCTCTATATTGAATGATGCAAGCCATAGCTTATTATCCCTTAATCCAGAGAAATTAGCTTGTCCTATATTTATAGCAGTGTTATCTCCATGCTTAAACAGACTTAGTAATTCAATATTCTGATAGTCTGCAATTCCATATTCCAAGCACATTTGTTCTACATTGTTTAAAGGTGGACTTACCTCTAATTCATCATCCCCACAAGAGCTAATTCCCATGCCTAATGCAACCAATAATGAGGTCGCTAATAATCTAAATGTTTTCATTATTCTGTATGTTTAAGTTTTTAAAATTCATCATTGTTTGTGGTTGCAGTTCTATATGTAACTGTCAATATACCGTCAAAATGTACTCCCAGTTCATCTTGTGAATTATTAAGGGTGACATTTAGAGTTATAGAATTAGAATTTGTATCTCTCCATATTGCATTACCTTCAGAAGAAACTGCTGGATTACCATATTTAGAACAAAATGCATTACCCAAACTATTAAATGTTTGTGTGAACCTATTTGCAATCTGATTCTGCTTTGATTTGGCTTCGTTAAGTAAAGTTGCTCTATCCTTAAAAGGGTTGTCAGCTACAGATACAAAATCAGAGAGTGTAAATTTTGCTTCCACAAGCTTTTCATTTTTAAAGGTTATAGTCAAATTGTCAAATCTTGTATCAATAAATGTGACATTATCCAAATGAATGCAAGGAAATTTCCATTCTACATTAGAGTATCTTTTTTTTAACTTATCTATGGCTACATAAGGCTTGTCTTCCAATTTAATTCCTAAGAAGCCTGTAATTTCATTTTGAGCATTGATATAAGTGGTTATAAACAGCATTGATAAGAACAGTAATAATCTGTGCTTCATAATTAAAATGTTATGCTCATCTGCTTCCTACGATGAATTATAAATAAAAAAGGTGTGGAAGCTATATTTGTTCTATCCTACATTCAGGTCTTCGCATTACCTTTGGCACGGATAAAACAATAGCCCCACACCAAAGGGTATATAGTTCACCTAAGCGATGAATATATATCAAATGTGTGGGTGCTATTGCTATCATCTTCGTGCCAATATCAAAGTTGCGAAGTTTGAATGTAGAAGATAATTTCAATAACACCTTTCGTTAAATATGTCCTTCCAACTCCCTATCTCATTAGTTCATTGGAATTGGTGCAAAGATAATGAAAGGTTCTAAATTAATAGGTATGAAGTGTGGATTAATAGTAAATTCTATGCTCTCAAACATAGTCTGAATGGGATATTTAATAAGAGTTGAGATAGTTATAAACTCTGTAAACTTATGGAATTGACTTACTTCTATAAGACTGAAATGCCAAACTGCCAAGATTGGACTTTAAATGTATCTAAGCTCAATATTTTATAGATTTGGGACAGAACCATTCAGACCACTATAAAGATGTATCTTAATAATCCTGTCCCAATTATTAGAAGCTCAAACAGTCATAAGTCTGTAAGATTTCTTCCTGCCTTAACCCCAAGTATCTTTTAGTAATGGCAACAGAACTATGGTTGAACAGTTCCATCAGCTTTACTAAAGCAAGTTCAGCATTATCGCTGTTCATATTATAGACCTGTCTACCAAAAGTCTTTCTAAGAGAATGGCAGCTAAAGTTCTTAATCTTTAGCCTGTACTTCTTCTTCACCTCTTTAAGAATGATATTGATTCTCTGAATCGTGAAGATAGTGCCTTTCTGACTGATAAGGATTGGCGCATTGATTCCAACTGGATTTATATGCTCGTAGCACTCTTTAATATGATGTTGTAATTGTGGGTTTAGTCTGATAGTCCTTACCTTGCCTGTCTTTTGCTCAATTACTGTAAACTCGTCAGTACCTAATATCTGCTTCCACCTTAGAGATAGAATATCAGATATTCTTAATCCTGTGAAGCATCCCAAAGCTATAAGAAGTGAGATTTTATAATTCTCGTCTTTGGCTAACTTTCTAATGAGGTTCATAGCATCAGACCATATAAGATAGTCTGCCGTTGTGCTTGAATATTTAAGTGACATAATGTTCTGTTTTATAATAAAACGAATAGAAGTGAATATTAATTCTGAGTTGGATTTACTAACTCGCTGATTACTAAAGGAACATTCACTAATAGCAGAAGTGAATATGATAAGGACACCCAACTTAGAAATTGAGTGTCCTTTACCTTATTATAATTCTCCCTCGTCTGCGAAGCTGTAATATCCTGCATCTGTTAATATGAGGTGGTCTGTTACTGTAATCCTCATAAGTCTTGCAGCATCCTTGACCTGTTTAGTAATCTCTATATCCTGTCTACTTGGTTTCATGCTACCACTTGGGTGATTATGTGCAAGAATAATGGCTACTGAGTTGGTGAGTAATGCAGCTTGTAGAATTACTCTGACATCAGCACAAGTTTCAGTAATTCCTCCCTCTGAAATGAGAGTGTAACCTAAAATTTGGCTGGCTTGGTTTAGAAACAAGACTTTAAAATATTCTTTGTAACAGATAGTTCCCTCCTTATAGGTAGGAAGTAAGTATTTATAAGCGTCCTCTGAACTGACTACCTTATGCAGTTTCTTGAATTTGGGTTTGTAGGACAGTTCCACTTCACCCACAGTATAATCTATATCCATAATGTACAATATTTAATAAGTTGGTAGAAATAAAGAAAGGACACCAAGTTAATGATGCCCTTTCCTCTCTCAATCAACAATCCACTCAGCCCAAGAACCAAGCGTATTCACTATCTCCTAATTTGGCACGTTGAATGCCTTGTACAAACTCTGTACAGTTAAGATTCCTCTCCAAGAAGTTATCAATGTAACTTGACTTTACAGAACCATTGAGCAGGTTTAAGAGCTGCCAGCCTGTAATGCTGTCCCCTGTACTCTTGAAATTCACATCAGAAACGAATGCTCTACAAGCTGCATTAATTTGACTGTCTCCCAACAATAGACGAGGTAAGCGTTTCTGTTGGTTGGGTGTAAGAGCTTGATATAATCTCATCCTGCCTATTATCTGGCAGAACTCACTCGTTGAGATTGACATCTGCCCAAGTGTCCTTAGCAGATGCAGGTCTTTGGATGGGTTGTAAGCATGGAACAGATTCAATGCTGCTGCATATAGTTCCTGTACGCTTAGGACTTCTATCTTATCCTGCAAGCCGTCAGTAGTAAGCATTAAATTTGAGCACACACGATTACGAAAGCCTATGAAGATTTTAAATCTCTCAACAGACTTCTTACTGTATAGGTTAATCTCGTTATATGCTCTCACTCCACCAATGGATAACGCTAAACGATTACCGTATTCATCATGTACAATGGATGGAATTTCAAAACAGAAACACATTCTCTGATAGAACAAAGTTTTCTCTTCGTCTGTCAATTCAGATGCTTTCTTACCTAATGCACTTGGTATTCTGCCATTGATAGGGTGTGAGATTCTAATCTCTGGCATATCAAACTGTTCTCCATGAAAGTAATCCTTAGCAGCATCCACTACTGCACCTATAAAGGATTGGTGGCTAATGGTTTCTTCCATTGATGCAAAACTTGGAATGATGCAGTCTTGTTGTAGATGCTGTAAGGTTACTTCCTGCGTGTTGGCTTCAATGAAATGGTTTACTCTCTTGGGTGCTGTTACTTCTTCCACAATGATTGCTTCTTCTGCAAACTCACCCATGTTTAATGATTCTCTACGCTGTGCCATAGCTGGCATAATTACTAAATCTCTCATAATGAAATTGAATTAAATGGTTATTGATTGAATGGATTAAATAGGAACAAACCTAAAACACAAGTGAATTTCTTCACCTGTATCTTAGGCTGTCCTATGTCTTTCCCTAAAGATTCTTTCAAAGGAAATGAGGAGCATTAGTAAATTATAGGTTGGTTGTGATAATAGTGCATAGTGCCTGCTCTTAGATTAATAAGAATGCTTATTCCTGTCAGCTATCAGACTGTATTGCTAAAGCATTCTTTTTTATTTAGAGCCATGAGGGGGTGTTTATGTGGGTAGGGGTATCTCATGTATAACTCTTGTGATTTTTAAATAGGTATTGTGAAGTACCATTTATAAAGTCTGCCTATCTCCAACCTTAAAAATCCAACTTTAGATGCTTCTAAAGTCAGAATAAGGCAGGTGTGAGGAAAAAGCTATTAATATTTAATTATATAATATAACAGCCTTTTTCCTCACTTCTGACTTATTTGGTCTTTAGAATGAACTGAGGTACGAATCTTTCGTTCAAGTCTTTCTTACTGAACTTTATTTGGTCTTTAAAGTCAGTTTCCAAGATGTATTCCTTGCCTTTAAGAATCAGCTTCCCTTCTTTAATGGATAGCAATTCTTCGCCCAATAGTGCGCTTGTATATTTATCATAAGTCTTACTATCCATGTGAATCAGCTTAGTGATATTAGGTCTTGTCAGTTCAATATTGGCGAACTTGGAAATAAGAACCAGCTGCATAAAGAAACCTATATGGGCAGCTTCTAAATCAATCCATATAATATTATTAGAAAAGGTTACACATTCTGGTTCCATAGGCGGAACACGATAAATGTTGCGTCTGGTTTTGAACACAAATCCATTATCTTCATAGTACGGCTTGATGTTTAAGAACTCCTTAAATTGCTTGTTAAAGTCATTCAGACTTTTATCTCCTGTTGTTCTTTTAAGTTCTTCTAAAGTGGTATGTACATAATAGTATTCATCCCTGCGCAAAGACAAACAGAAAAATCTGAATATATTGGCAGGTTTGAATTGAGATAGCATAGAATAATTAACCGTTGCTCTGTCCTTGCTCCCTATTGGTAATAATCTTCTCATATTCATTAGTTGCTGATTGAACATTGTTGGTAAACGCTAAATATTTTTTCTCACGTTCCATTTTGTAATAGTAGGCAGTGCCAAAATATATCTTAGCTTCCTTTCTATTGTGAAACTTCTTTCCTGTTGGTAGATGAATTATCATGTCAGTTAAAATATTAGTAAATTAATAAGATAGTTTCTGCAATGAAATATAATAGGTAGTAACCTTTCCATTCTTCTTTCTCCTTGTCTTTAAATAGTTATTAAGATTAGCCCACAATCCAATGTGAACCTTGTTATCTTTTACTCCCTGTTTAAGAGCCTTAACCCTAATCTGTTCATAAGTAAATTCTTCCATTTTAGATATTCTGAATAGTTTGTAAGTCAGTCAATCTGTGTGGTGGGATTATCTGTCTGTGGTACTATAAAGATAGTAATTCCATAAGTGGGGAACTAATGATAAGACCACACATTTAAGAATCTGACTTTAAACTATTCAGAATGTCTAAGGACTTGGGGAGAGTAAGCCCACCTGTCAGATGGGCTTTGCTGTTGGTGCTTTATGCTTCCAGAGCTTCTTTCAATATCTTAATGAAATCATTCTCTGATTTAACCCCTTTCCACTTATCTTCTTTGTAGTTCTTGTATTTCAGATTGTCAAGAGCTTTAAATGCCTGTTCTTCACTTATAGATATGGCATGACTGTTGAAGCCTTTGATGAAGTAACGCTTAGTGATGAAAGAAACATCCATCTTTGCTGCTTTGCATAAGTTGATGAACTTGTTCCCTCTTTCAATGTCAACCTTTGCATCTTTGGGAAGTATAAATTCTTCTCCTTGTAACACATTGTTTACCTGTTTGTCAGATAGACTTTTACCTGTGTAAATCAACATAGCTGTGGTTGGATTGAACCCTTCGTTCAGCAATTTTGCTACATTTTGGAATAGTTCATCATTAGAAGTCAAAGAAGCTACAACTAATCTGTCTTTTTTATCCCAACTGCTGCCTACATTATTAATATCAACCAAGTATTCACCAACATTCTCAATATCCCTTACGTGAACATTTGGAATCATATTCTGATATTTCCCTGTTGCAATCAGTTTGGCGAATGCTGTACTTCTATGCTGACCGTCAAGAATAACAAAGTAGTCTTTGGCTTCTTCCTTAGTCAGTTCCTTTCCGTTGATGTCCGTTACAGTATAACCTGCTTCAATCAGTTTGGACGCTTCCATTACAATAATAGGGAAAGCCTTGTCATATTTATTGGCGGCTATCAAGGCTATAAAACCGTCCACTTTTTTAGAGCTTACAGGTCGGTTGTTCTTTACAAATGCTATCTTCTTCTGTTGTTCCGTTCTTGCACCTGTTTCATCATCCACTACAGAGAATGTGAAAGAACTGTTGACAGCTTTCTCCTTAGAGATTCTTTCAAACTCTTTTGCCTGTTCCATTTGGGTTTTGGCTTCATCAACGACTTTCTGTTGTGCTGCTATTACAGCTTCGTTTCTGTTACCTTTTATAAGGCGGTTCAATTCTTTCTCTTCCTGCTCAAAGACTTTAGTCAGTTCTTCTATGTTACCCATAATTGTGTTATTTGATTCTACACTATTGTTTACCATCTCTACTGCATTTACATTTAATGTTGTCATATTCGTTTATTTTTAATTGTTATTAAAATGTTCAGTGCAACCCTCAAACCTATGTACACTTGGTTATCTGATTACGTTGCAAAACTACTTGCTTCTGGGCTGATTAAAAGAGAGAAATTAATGAGTGGTTTTACTTCCCCTCTTAATTGTCAGCTCTTCCGCTATCGTTTTGACGGTGCAAAGATGGGATATAATGGCAGGATTAAAAGAGAGAAAAAAAGTCCTGCTTTCATGTACCCTCTTAATGGTATGAAGCAGGACTGTATTAATTATCAGATGTTTATTAGAAATATATGCTGTTCGCAGTATCAATTCTCTTGTCTTTATATTGCTTGATGTAGCCTTTTAAAACATCTTCATCATCTGAGAATTTACTATGTTTGGATAGTTTGGTGAAGTAGATAAGCTTTGATATGAGCAATGTCTTACTAAGTGATATGGTGCTTCCTTTCTTCTGTCTGACATTAAACTGCTTGTTATATGGAGATAGATTGAAGAAGTCATTGAACATCTTATAGAACAGCCATATCTGAACGGACTCCTTTTCTTCTGCATGGGTGCTTATGCTGACTTGTTGGCTCTGCATCCAAGGGTGTTCCTCTATCTCTTTTAGGTTATTGGCGATGGTAGTAGCTAAGTAACCTATTGCATTGGCATTATCAATTACTATCTGATGCTTACCCTCTACCTTTACAGATATAGTGATAGGTTTCTTAAAACTTACTCCAAATTGGTTAATCTCCTTATGGTTGTCAGCTATGGCTTTGGTGAATTTGGTGAGCTGTTCTATTCCAATGCCTGTAGCTTTCATTCCGTCCAAGCACGTGCCACAAGTATAGTCAAAGATGAACAGAAGTAGAAACCAGAACTTGTCTATATCAACTCCCAAACCTTTTAAAGTATTTTGTATGTCCTCATTGGCTATATAATCTCCGTATGTGAAGTTGCCATATAGTTTATTCTGATTGTATCTTCTTATGAATAGAGGTAAGGCGGTAGTGCCACAGACGTATCTTTCTCCTGTGGCTGGGTCTATATCTACGTCTGGAACATATTTAACGGCTATGGCTTCCATGTATTCCAAACGGGTGTCAATGTTTATATAATCTTCCTTTAGCTTATCCATAATCATTAGTTTAAGGCAAAGTTAAAAAAATAATCCTCACCTGCATTGCTACAAGTGAGGAATTATTAGCTTACTTACCAAACACGTATTTCACAACCTTGGTATTAGCCTTGTTTTCATTTACGAAGTCGCGTTCAATATAAATGTCTGTCACCTTCATAGAGTCATCAATATGGTTGAGGGCTGCATGGACTGTATATTTGTCTATGCCTACTTTGTTGAGAGCGATAGTAGCCCAACTATGCCTTGCTGCATAGTACTCCAAATCATCTACTTCTAATATTGAACCAATCTCTTTCAATCCAGAATTGATAGCCTTGTTAAAAGTCTTTTCATCCCCATAGAATTGATGGAAGTTAAACAGACGTTTGCCTGTGCTATCTTTGTACTTATCAATAAGAGGTTGCACTATCTTAGGAATATCTACCATCATTTTTGCACCATCCAATCTGCGAGCTTTGGTCTTAGTTCTGTTATAGATAATAGTGTTCCCTCTCATTTCAGTAGCATTGTAAAGGTCTGCTGAATTGATTCCCATAAGGCAGAATGAGAGAATGAAACAATCTTTAGCCAAGTTATAACGGCAGGTGGACTTATATCCTTTCTTCATGTCTTTATAAGGCAGCTTCCACACCTTTTTAATGATGTCTGCTGGAATGGCTCTCTTACGTGTAGCTTCCTGTTTAGGTATCTTGAAGTCTTCAAAGGGTGAGTTAGGAATAAGAATAAGGTTCTTGTCCTTCTTATTGAACTTACGTTTGGCTTCATTGAACAGCTTCTTGATGCTTACCAAGTAGAGGGAAAGAGTGCGGTTAGAGGTCACACGTTTACCTTGCTGCATCAGTTTCTTGGTACGTGCATCACGTTCTCCAATTAAAAATGCTTTGAACTGTTCCAAGAAGTCTAAGGTGATAAGATTTATATCCAATTCCTCTTTACCAACAAACCGTACCAAAGCATTGATGGCAGTTGTATAATTGGGTGCTCCTTTTATGGTAGTAGAAGCTATCCACTCACGACTGAACTTTATAAAGTCAATGGTTTGTTGCTTCTCTTGCTCTCCGTTTAGGAACTCAATTATCTCATCCAATGAATAATGATTTTGGTCTAATTGCAGTTTTAAACACTGTTCCCTATAATAGAGAACAAGCCTATCTATCTCTCTCTTAATGGAAGTGTCCTCTTTGAATTTGAGGGATTTAGTTAGGTCTTGTTGAGTTACAAACAGGTTGGTGGATAAGCGTTTTACCTTGCGGTCTAATGTGAATCTAATCTTGACGTTATAAGTTCCGTCAGCTTTTAGTTCACTCCTTTTAATCTCAGCTTTAATAGTCAGCATATTAGCTCTATTTTAATTAGTCAACAATTAGTCAACATCTGCTTAAATTAGGAGTAAATCAACCAAGAGCAACAGATTTATATCTGGAGGGTCTGCAAACAAAAAAGGCTGTATTCCGTTAGGAATCAGCCTTTTAGTTTGTGGACCAGCCTGGGCTTGAACCAGGGACCTCCAGATTATGAGTCTGTTGCTCTAACCAACTGAGCTACAAGTCCGATGCATCCTTGCTTGGATAGCGAGGACAAAAGTAGCATTTTCTATTGAAATATGCAAGACTTTTGGATAAAATTCCTTATAACCTTTGTCCTTAGAACTTATAAGTTCGTTTTGGATTCTTGGGAAACCAGCCTTTTTTCACTCGTTCTTCCTGCTCGAATATCTCCTTGATGGTCCAGAACGAGGAAAATGCAAAGACGCCCAAAAGGGAGGCTATCATGATGTTCTCCGTATAAAGGGAGGCAATGATGCCGCCGATGCCGAGTAAAAGGAAAATCCACCAGCACTTGGTGCCCCAATAATATTCGGCTTTCACAACTATGGGGTGAAACAAGCCGATGATGAGGAATGTGCAGATACCTATGACAAGGCCCGACAGATGATATTCGTTCAAGAAATCCATTGTTGTTCGTTATTTCTCGGGGCAAATAGGAATCTCCTTCTTGATGCTCTGTTCCAGGGAAATCAAGGTCTCGGTAGCGGTTACGCCAGGAATCTCCTGCATCTTGTTGTTCAGCAAATCCATCAGATGCTCGTTGTCGCGGGCATATACCTTGGTCAGCATGGTGTACGGACCAGTGGTGAAGTGGCATTCTACGATTTCGGGAATCTTGCCCAGCTCAGCAACTACCGTCTTATACATGGAGCCCTTTTCCAGCTTGATTCCTACGTAAGTGCAGGTTCTGTATCCAAGGGACTTGGGATTTACATGATAGCCTGAGCCAACAATAACGCCAAGGTCAATCAGGCGCTGTACACGTTGATGGATGGCAGCACGTGACACGCCACATTCAGCAGCTACGTCCTTGAAAGGGATACGGGCATTTTGGGAAATGATTTCCAGAATCTGCCGGTCAAGATTGTCTATTTTTTCCATAATAGTAAATAAGTAAAGTTCTTGTTGTTATCAAATAGTAAGCAAATATAGGACTTTATTTTAATTTATCTATAAAAAGGGACGGAAAAATGAATAAAAGTGAGGGGTAACGATAAGGCGCGGATTACGCGGATTTCACGGATTTAGTTTACCAAATCCGCGTATTCCGCGTAATCCGCGCCTAAAAGAAGTATCAAGAGGGTTTTGCCCCTCCCTTCGGATTGTTACATTACTTCTCGATACCCAGCAGTTCCACTTCGAATATCAAAGTAGAGAACGGCTTGATTTGGCTACCGGTTTCTCTTGAACCGTATGCCAGGTCGTAGGGGATATAGAGTTCCCACTTAGAGCCGACGGGCATCATGGTGAGGGCCTCTGTCCAGCCTTTGATTACCTGGTTGGCACGGAAAGTAGCAGGTTCGTTGCGCTTGTAAGAGCTATCGAATTCTGTTCCGTCAATCAGCGTACCTTTGTAGTTTACTTTCACCTTGCTGCTGTCGGCAGGAACGGCACCGTTACCCTTGGTGATGATTTTGTATTGCAGACCGCTCGGGGTAGTTACTACACCTTCTTTAGCCTTGTTCTCAGCCAGGAACTTTTCACCGGCAGCTTTGTTGTCAGCATACTTTTCTGCAGTTGCTTTTTCTTTGATGGCATCCATCTGAGTACGCATGTACTCTTGAGCTTTCATCATATCCATAGCACCACCCTTGCCGATGACACCTGCTACGAAACCTGCCAGCAGATTTTCGCGGCTGATGCTCTGTGTGGAGTCGTTGCCGAAGATTTGTTGGTTGAAGCCTTCCACCCATTGCTTGCTGACCATCTGGCCTACTTGCAGACCGGCCATGTAAGCCACGTCTTTCTTATCGATTTTGGCTGCGCCTTCGTTGAAACCTTTCAGGAATTCTGATATCTGGGTTGAGTCAATGCCTTGTTGTGCAAGATACTGGTCCAAACCTTCTGTACGTGCCATACCGATGGCGTAAGATAATGAGTCGATGTCCGTCTTCAAATCAGCTTTCGGACTTTGAGCAGTACAAGATACCATGCCGGCAGCTACTGCAAGAGCCATGAGAAATGTTACTTTTTTCATTTTGCTTTTACTTGTTTGTTTATTTAGATAAAATTTTCTGTAATTCGACTTCGAATACGAGCGTGCTGTGGGGAGGAATCATCTCGCCGGCACCCTGCGCTCCGTATGCCAGGTCGCTGGGGATGTAGAGTTTCCACTTGGCACCTTCGGGCATAAGCTGAAGGGCTTCCACCCAACCGGGTATCACTTGGTTTACACCGAATGTGGCAGGCTGGCCGCGCTTGATGGAGCTGTCGAACAGCGTTCCGTCAATCAGTGTGCCTTCGTAGTGGCATTGTACCTGGTCGGTTGCTTTGGCATAGTGACCGACGTTTCCTTCTGTGATAACTTCGTATTGAAGTCCGCTGGGAAGCGTAACAACTCCCTCGCGTTTTTTGTTCTCTTCCAGGAACTTTTTGCCGGCTTCTATGTTTGCTGCGTTCATCTTCTCCTCCAGTTCGGCGAAGTACTTGTTGACGATGTCACGGGCTTCTGTGTGGCTGATTGCCGTCTGGTTGCCCTCCAAAACGTCTTTGATTGCTTGTGCAAAGTCATCTACTGCAATGCCTTTGGCACCCATGCTTAAAAGATTCTGACCTATTCCAAGGCCGATAGCATAACTGAATTTGTCCATAAGATTCTTTTGTTGACGACCGGATTGGTTTCTTTTCCAGTCTATTGCAAATTTACGAATGGCAAAAGTACGTCTTTTATTTGAATGATAAGGCTTTTAAGTATTTAATTTTTCTTATTTATATCACAACTTGAACATTCTTCTTATATTTGTCTTACTTTAATAAAGGAAAGGAGCGGAAAATGAAGAACTTGGTCATATTGTCGGGTGCTGGTATGAGCGCCGAGAGCGGCATCAGCACATTCCGTGATGCGGGCGGATTATGGGACAAATATCCGGTGGAGCAGGTGGCGACTCCCGAGGGGTATGCACGTAATCCGGAACTGGTCATTAATTTCTATAACGAACGTCGCAAGCAGTTGCTCGATGTGGTGCCGAATGCCGGGCATCTGGGCGTTGCCGACCTGGAGAGGGATTTCAATGTAACGGTCGTCACCCAGAACGTAGATAATCTGCACGAGCGTGCCGGCAGTACGCACGTGATACACTTGCATGGGGAACTGACGAAGGTTTGTTCCAGCCGCGACCCTTATAATCCGCATTTCGTCAAGGAACTGGCGCCGGAGGAATATGAAGTAAAGTTGGGCGACAAGGCGGGCGACGGTACGCAGCTCCGCCCGTTCATCGTGTGGTTTGGCGAGTCGGTGCCGGAGATTGAGACTGCCATCCGGTATGTGGAGCAGGCGGACATCTTCGTCATCATCGGCACCAGCCTGAACGTTTATCCCGCTGCGGGACTGCTGAACTACGTGCCCCGTGCCGCCGAAGTGTATCTGATAGACCCCAAGCCGGTGGACACGCACGTCATGCGTCCGATACATGTCATTCAAAAGGGAGCTTCGGAAGGGGTAAAAGAGTTGAAGGCGCTGCTTACAGTTACCCAGCCTCCTTTGCCTTAGGACTTAATCTCCTACGTCTTAGGACTTAGCCCCTCACGGTATAGGACTTAATATGCAGAACATCCGGATGTCTTTCTCCAAAACACCCGGATGTTTTACCCCAAAACATGGGGATGTTTTGCTCCATTACATCCGGATGTTTTAGGTGAAAACATGGGGATGTTTTGGGTACTCACTCCTATACTGTAGAGAGCTGGGTATAGGGGAGATTCCCGCAAGGTATAGGTCTTGCGGGAACAAAGTATATTTGTCCTCGAAATTTGTGCTATTTCTTTATCACGGCCCGTAATACGAACCAGGCATGATGGGCTACGGTACTCATCAGTCCGTAATGCCGCGCCATGATGCGGAAGCGTTCGCGCAGGGATGCTTGCCGGTTCTGGGTGGTCATTCCCTCTTCCAGATAGTCGATGAGGGTGAGATGGGTATTGTGCAAGGTCCGTGCCTTCTTCATCACCCGGATGCACCAGTCGAAGTCGGCGGAGAAGCGGTATTGCAGGTCGTAGGGTTCTACAAGGGAAGCTTTGGCAAAGAAGGCCTGATGGCAGACCAGCATGCCCTGCTTGAAGCTTCGCCAGGTAAGCACTTCCGGGGCGGCGAGGCGGCGCATGCGGATGAAGTGACCTTCCTTGTCCACCAGTTCCGTTTCGCCGTACAGCACGTCGGGTAGTTCGTTGCCGGAGATGGAACGCACCATCTGCTGCAAGGTGTCGTCCTCGTGGAAGCTGTCGCCAGCATTGAGGAAGCAGAGGTAATCGCCGGTGGCAAGGCGGATGCCTTTGTTCATGGCGTCGTACAGTCCCTTGTCCGGTTCGCTCACGATGCGGGTGATGCGGTCGCGGTAACGGTCGATAATGGAGAGCGTGCTGTCTTTGGACGCACCGTCCACAATGATGTATTCTACGTGGTGGTAGGTTTGCGAGATAACGCTTTGAATCGTGTCCTCCAGTACCGCTTCGGCATTGTAGGTCACGGTGATGATGCTGAATTTCGGGGTGGGGTGGTTATGCATTTCTTCCGGTTACTTTGTTGTAAAGGTCAATGTATTTCTTGGCGACGACGTTCTCCGAATAGTGGGAGATGGCTTTCCGGCAGGCTTGTTCCGAGAGGCTGGGGTAGTCGGGTTCGGTCAGCGTCCAGTAGATGCCGTTGGCAAAGTCTTCCGAGGATTTGTATTGTGCCACGTAGCCGTTGTGCAGATGGTCTATCATCTCAGGGATGCCGCCCACGTTGAATCCGACGCAGGGAATGCCGCATGCCATGGCTTCCATGATGGTGTTCGGCAGGTTCTCTTCCAGCGAGGGGGTCACGAAGATGTCCACGGCATTGTAGATGTTCACCAGTTGGTGTTCGTTGCTGACGAAGTTCAGCGGGTAGACTTTGAATGGAAGCAGGTTTTCCAGTTGTTGCGATTGGTTGCCGAAGACGACGACACCCAACTGTTCCCGGAGTTCGGGATGCTTGTCGGCCAGCAGTCGGCACGATTCTATCAAGTAGTCAATGCCTTTCCGTTTGTCCGTAATCTTCACCGAGCCGAACAACATGAGCTTTTTGTCTTGCGGCAGTAGGCAACGGCTGCGGGCTTCCTGTCGGTTGCGGGGCTTGAAGAGGTTGGTGTTGATGGGGTTGGGGATGCACGTCACGGCATGTCCACAGAAGAGGGCGCTTGTCCGGGCACGTTCTTCCAGCCAGCGGCTGCAGGTGACGAAGTTGATGTGACGGTTGCGATACAATGCCTGCTTTTTGTGGAAGATGCGGTAGGAAAGGTCACGTTTGCCTCTGCCTCCGTGGATGAAGGGGCAGTTGTGGCATTCCTGCTGGTAGTGGGTGCACTCGCGGGCATGGTGACAGATGCCAGTGCAGGGCCACATGTCGTGCATGGTCCAGACGACGGGCTTGCCCGAGGCGAGAATCTTCTCGATGTTCTTCAGCGAGAGCATCCCTTGGTTTATCCAGTGCAGATGGATGACGTCTGCTTGCTGGAATTCGGGCAGTGAGGTGATGTCTGTCCCCGTGTTGGCAATGTCTACGGCAAAGATGTTCTTCTTGTTGAAGCGGTTGGCGCTCCAGATGACGATGCGCTCCCAGACGAACTTCCACACCATGCGCCAGTTATGGTCCAGTGACACAACGGAGATTTGGTCGGTCTGCTTGTCGCGTACCAGCAGCTTGGCTTTGATGCCGTGGTTCTTGAGTGATTCCATCAGACGGCTGGCGGCGATGGCTGCGCCGCCGATGCGTTCGGATGTATTGATAAGTAGTACTCTCATGACTGTTGTTCGTTTCTTCTTTTTTGAATGTTTTTTCTTGTTACAGATGCCGGTCTTGTTTCATCCATTTCCGGATACGCTTTTGCAGCGTTTGCCATATGATGGTGAAGTTGCCGTACCGTAGGTTCAACGCCAGTTCCTCGAACGACCGTGCAATCTTTATCCAGGGATGCCGCCATGCCATGATGCGGTAAACGCTATCCTTGTAGGCAGTGTTCTCGATGACGTGGCGAGGGTGCTTCAGCGGAAACTCCACTTCGTAGCGTTTCATGGTGAAGATGCGGCGGTAACCGCGCGGCATGGTGTGTACGGAGCCGGCAAAGTGGGTGGAGTCGGCAGTGGCTCCCAGATTGTTTATCATGTTGCGGGTGGGCACGATGCTCAGACCCGAATTGAACAACATGGAAGCGTGGAAGATGGTTTCGTAATAGGCTTTCCCGTGTTCGCGGTGGCGTTGGCACATGTAGATGAAGTCTTTGCGGTAGCGCCGTGTGTGGATGAGGTTCTTCAGTTGCCGCATGTTCTCCTTGTCGTCCAGGAAGGTGTAGAATTCATCCCATTGGTCCGTCACCCGCCGCCAGCTCGCCCATCCCCAGATGGAGAAGGTGGTGGCGAAGAAGTAGTCGGAAGTGATGTCCGGTGTAATCTCCTCGTTGTTGAATCCGGCAATTATGCTGATGCGTGTGTCGTGCTCATACTTGTCGAGCAGTTCCTTGCAGAAGCCGAAGAAAGAGACGGCAGGCACGTCGTCATCCTCAAGCACGATACATTTGTCCGACAAGGAGAATGCCCACTTCTGTGCCATGTATTCCGATGGGTCGCAGCCGTAGTTCTTCTCTTGGTAGTTGTGGTGTACTTCGCATTCCCAGTCGATGTCTGCCACTACTTTGCGACAAGCTTCTATGCCCGGCATGTCGCGTTCGCCGCGCGGGCCGTCCTGATAGAGAAACAGTCGTGCGGGGCGTGCCTTCTTCACTTGTTCGAATACTTGCGCCAGCAGTTTGGGGCGGTTGAAGAAAAGAATCAGTACAGATACATCTACAAGGGCTGGTTTCATGGCAATTTTGTTGGATTAGGAGGTGGCTATATGGTCATTTGGTATGTTGAAAGAAAGAACTGCCGGATAATGATTGTTTATCTTGTCCTGCTCTTCTTCTGTATACCGGTGTAAAGTGGGATAGTTGTACCGTAGAAAGTTTTCCAATCCATCAGGTGCTTTCAGATAAAGTGGACCGAATTTGATTGGTTGTAAATGGTTGAGACTCGTCTCCAAAACATGGTCGGTAGTGGTAATCACATTGTTGTAATACAAAGTTTTCCATGAGTTGAAACAACTTTGCATTATCACCATCAAACGGTAGATTGTCTTTTTAGAGAGTGTCATATCAACTATCCGGTTCAGAAGGCAGGCAACAGCTCCACGATTGGTAGGGTTGGATATTTGACATTTTCCGAAGTGTTTCCATAGCCATACCTCTTTTCCCATCAGGCAGCATTTCAGAAAGTTGACAGCTTCATATTGTATCTTCCTTAATAGCTTATTGTTTGGAATACGGTCAAAAGGGAATATATCGACAAAGATTCCTTGATGCATAGGTACATCTTTAAACATCTCTTCGACAAATAAGGTGTTGTTTTTCTTGACTTTGGCAAAGTAATAAGGACTATGAGGGTCGGTATGTATCCATGAAAGAAAGTATGGCTCTCTCAGTTCTTGGGAAGCTATCTGGAGAAACTTATTGTAGTCTTCCCGTTTCATACCTATATCTATGTCGTCATCCCAAGGAAGAATCGCTTTGTCATAGAGTGCCCCTATTGCTGTTCCGCCGATTACAAAATAGGGAATATTGTGTTTGTCGCAGATGCGCACAATCTCTTCCAGTATTTCGTATAGCACCTGATGTAGTTGGGTCAGTTCTTCTGGGGTATATTGCTTCACCATGGATACCATTTTTGATTGATGTCTGCAAAAATAATGATAATAGTTGAAAGGAGCACTTTCCATTTCAATCTTCTTTTGCGAAATCGGACTTGAGTTTTTCTATCAGTGTGTCGGACTCCCCGCTTACTACTTTCCGGCAGAACATCTTTCCAGACTGCCGCAATACCGGCAGGTCTTCGAGTGTCATCACGCGGATGGATGCGCCGTAGTCTATGTAGTGCAAGGGAGTGAGACGGGTAAGTCCGGGGTATTCCCCCTCTAAAAGAAGCCCTTTTGAGGCAAAAGGGGAGTTGAATACGATGGTCTGTATGCACAGCTCGCTGGGTACAAAGCTGGTTCTGAAATACTTCACCAGCTTCTCCTCCGTGCACAACTTTTCATATACATATCGTGCGCAGGGCAACGTGATGGCCCAATAGTCGGAACCGAAATAGACATCTGCCTGCTTGCCCTCCAAGGGTGCAAAAGGGGCTTTCCGGATGAGGAGTATCTGTACCAGCTTGCGCGATGCTACGATGAGTTTGTTCTTCCACCATATACTCTTCCAAGGCAGGTCACGGAAAGGGTGGTAATGGGTTATCTTGTGCAACTGCTGTTTCACGGTGCAGTGTGTCAGGTTGAAACCGCCGATGAATTCAGTGTCTTGATGCTCCTCGAAATAGTGGTGGATGGCGTTGTTGTTCCATAACGGATAGTCTTGCCCGCTCAGGCATACTACGCGGGTATAGGGGATACCGCTGTGCAATACGGCGGCAAGCAATTCTTTCTGATATTCCACTTGTTCCCATCCTCCCCAGCTTATCCGGTGGCGGGGCACGAAAGTGACCTTGTCTCCCAAGGCTTCTTCAAAAGGGTGTATATCGGCATTGAGGTCGATGTGCACGTAGAAGTCTGCCCGGTCATCCAGTGCGGCAACCAGGCGTGCCAAGTGTGGGGCATCCTTGTAGGCGGATATGATGTAGGCTATGCGGCTCATGCTCTTTTTTTCTTTAAGAGGAATTCAATGCTTTCCCGGAAGATGGTAGATTGTAGTTTCCACAAAACCAGTGCATAAAGCCCAGCTACCATAATGATTTTGGCTGCCATATTTAAGTATAGGTTTTCTATGGGCTGAGTAGCATAGTGAGTTGACACTACGAGTACAATGGATAGGGAGAGATAAGGAGAGATGTCTTTCAGCATATCGCGCAGTCTTAATCCTATCTCCCTCTTGACAAAACGGAACCATACAAACAGCCAGCCGATATTGATAATGACGAAAATACGCAGCATCCATTCCAACCCGTATGGGTATATGGCACATACAGCTACTATTTGCAGCAGGCTCAAGCTGATGGTGCTCCACATATAGATAGAAGAATGTCCCCGGCTGATGAGCAGGTTGGAGAACAGATTGATGACGGGAATAAATGCTCCCCAAATACATAACAGTTGCAAGATATCGGCACTGGGCAGCCACTTCTCCGTGATAGTGATTATAATCAGTTCTTTCGATACCAAGCTCAATCCCAGCATGGCGGGGAAAGAGATAAAGGCGGTGAAGCGTAGCAGCTTTCTGAATACGGCAAGTTGCCGTGCCTTGTCGTCGGCAACCCGGGTAAAGACGGGTTGTGCAATGCCGTTTATCATGCCCGTAATCGTGGTATGTCCCATGCCGTTCCACTTGTTTGCCTGCGTAAAGTTACCCACTTCCCGTTCCGAATAGAACTTACCCAACAAGACGGAAAACAAATTGTTATTGATTATGGTGAAGATATTCGTAATGATTATCTTACTGCTGAACCCTATCATCTCCTTGATAGGTGTAAAGTCGAACCGGAAGCGGGGTCTCCAACGCGAGAAGTAGAAATTGAGAACCGTCATTACGGTGATGAAAGAGATGCTTTGCAGTGCAATTCCCCAATAGGCGAATCCGTTTGCCGCCAATGTGATGCCCATAATGCCGGAGACTATCAGACTTGAAATAGAAATGACGGTAGTGTCCTTGATTCTGAGGTTCTTGAATAGATATGCCCTCGGTGCAATGCTCATGCTGGAAATGACGAATCCCAAGAAGGAGAGACGGGACAGCGGTATCAGCTCGGGCGTATCGTAGAAGTCGGCAATCAGCGGTGCGGCAAAGAAGAGTAATATATATATAGTAGTGCTGCACATCAGGCTGAACCAGAACACGGCGTTGTAATCCTTGTGCAAAGTCTCCTTCCGGTTGGTCAGTGCCGAAATGAACCCACCCTCCTGCAAGGCGGCGGCAATGGCGGAGAAGATGGTAAGCATCCCTACCATACCATAATCCGAAGCATCCAGCAGACGGGCAAGGACTATTCCGAATCCCAGATTTAACAACTGCTGTATGCCGTTGCTGAATCCTCCCCAGAAGAGGCCTTTGGCTGTTTTTTCTTTGAGTGATGTATCGGACATAGTTTATTGGTTGATAAGGCAACGAGTTAACAAGGCCACGAGGCTTTTCCTTCCTCCTTGTAGCCTTGTTAACTCGTTACCTTGTTACTGTTTTATTTCACCTCGCTGCCCGGCTTCACCTCTTTCAGCAGTGAAGTCACCGCCAGCGAGCCGTCATAATTCTCGGCAGAGAGAATCATTCCCTCACTTACCAGCCCGTTCTTGAATTGGCGTGGAGCGAGGTTGGCGATGAACAGCACTTGCTTGCCTACCAGTTCTTCCGGTTTGTAGTGCTGGGCAATGCCGCTGACGATGGTGCGGTTTTCCAGCCCGTCGGCAATCTTGAACTTCAGCAGCTTCTTCATCTTGGGCACTGCCTCGCATTCAAGCACTGTACCTACGCGGATATCCAGCTTTTCAAAGTCTTCGAAGGCGATGGTCGGCTTGATGGGGTTTGCCTTGTAGGTGGCGGCTTCGTTTGCCTTCTTGGTGGCAAGCAGCTTGTCTACTTGTGCCTGGATGACGTCGTCTTCTATCTTTTCGAACAGCAGTTCGGGGGTGCCCAGCTGATGTCCGGCAGGCAACAGGTCGGTGTGTCCCAGCTCTGCCCAGTCAAAGCTGTCCATGTTCAGCATCTTGCGAAGCTTCTCGCTGCTGAAGGGCAGGAACGGTTCGAAAGCAATGGCAAGGTTGGCGACCAACTGCAAGGAGATATGGAGGATGGTGGCTACGCGCTCCATGTCCGTCTTGGCAAGCTTCCACGGCTCGGTGTCGGCAAGGTATTTGTTTCCGATGCGGGCAAGGTTCATCGCTTCCTTCTGTGCGTCGCGGAATTTGAATACATCCAGCAACTTCTCCACTTCTGCCTTGACGTCGGCAAATTCTTTCAGCGTCTCGCGGTCGTAGTCGTTCAGTTCGCCTGCGGCGGGCACTACGCTGTCGAAGTACTTCTTGGTGAGTTGCAGGGCGCGGTTCACGAAGTTGCCATAAACGGCAACCAGCTCGTTGTTATTACGTGCCTGGAAGTCCTTCCAGGTGAAGTCGTTGTCTTTTGTCTCCGGTGCGTTGGCGGTCAGCACGTAGCGCAGCACATCCTGCTTGCCGGGGAAGTCAACGAGATACTCGTGCAGCCATACCGCCCAGTTGCGTGAAGTGGAAATCTTGTCGCCCTCCAGGTTCAGGAACTCGTTGCTCGGCACGTTGTCCGGCAGGATGTAGCTACCCTCTGCCTTCAGCATGGCGGGGAACACGATGCAGTGGAACACGATATTGTCTTTTCCGATGAAGTGTACCAGACGCGTTTCGGGGTCTTTCCACCATTTCTCCCATGTGTCGGGCAGCAACTCTTTGGTGTTGCTGATGTAGCCGATAGGGGCGTCGAACCATACATAGAGCACTTTGCCCTCGGCACCCTCTACGGGAACGGGAATACCCCAATCCAGGTCGCGGCTCACGGCACGCGGCTGCAAGCCCATGTCGAGCCAGCTCTTGCATTGGCCATAAACATTGGGACGCCACTCCTTATGGTCTTCCAGAATCCATTGGCGAAGCCATTCCTCGTGTTTGTCCAGCGGCAGATACCAGTGCTTCGTCTCACGCATCACGGGCTGGCTGCCGCTGATGGCACTCTTCGGATTAATCAGGTCCGTGGGGCTGAGGCTGGTGCCGCACTTCTCGCATTGGTCGCCGTAAGCGCCTTCGGCATGGCAGTGGGGGCACTCGCCGGTGATGTAGCGGTCGGCAAGGAAGGTCTTAGCTTCTTCGTCGTAATACTGCATGCTGGTCTTTTCGATGAATTCTCCCTTATCGTACAGCTTGCGGAAGAAGTCGGAAGCCGTGTCGTGATGCGTCTTTGAAGTAGTACGGCTGTACACGTCGAAGGAAACGCCGAACTCTTCGAAAGACTTCTTTATAAGCGTATGATAGCGGTCCACCACGTCTTGCGGGGTGATGCCTTCCTTCTTGGCGCGGATGGTGATGGGCACTCCGTGTTCGTCGGAGCCGCCGATGAAGATTACATCTTCCTTTTTCAGTCGCAGGTAGCGGACATAAATGTCGGCAGGAACATAAACGCCTGCCAGGTGTCCGATATGAACCGGGCCGTTGGCATACGGCAATGCCGAGGTCACGGTGGTACGTTTGAATTTCTTTTCCATTGTGTTATTATGTATCTCTTTTGTTATGAACGCTTTTAGTGGCACAAAGATAGCTGTTTTCTGCAAAATATGAGTATTCTTCCAGATTCTTTCCAGATTTAGGCTTCATCTTTGCCATACAAAATGAACAAACTTGGTATTGATAATGTAAAAAAACGAAATGACTATGAAACTGGAAAAGTACTTCTTATTATTGGCGTTAGGCGTGTTTGCCTTTGCCTTGCAAAGCTGTGATGATGACGACAACGACGGAATCTCCGTGCCCGCGGAACTGAGTAATGCGTTGGCCAAGGAGCATCCCAATGCCCAGCGTATAGAATGGGAAACAAAAGGTGCATATTATGTGGCTGATTTCCATGAGGACAATTTCGAAAAGGAGGCCTGGTTCACCAAAGACGGTGTATGGCAGATGACCGAAACCGACCTCCGTTGTGCAGACCTTCCCGCTCCGGTGAGAAGCTCTTACGAGAGTAGTACCTATTATAATGTATGGAAGGTGGAAGATGTAGACAAGCTGGAACGTAAGGAAATGGCTGTTGTCTACATCATCGAAGTGGAGAAAGGTAATCAGGAAATGGACCTCTATTATTCGGAGGACGGCATTCTGGTGAAGGAAGTGGCCGATGCGCACAACGGCGGTTCTCCCGAAGATTATCTCCCTTCTGATATTTCCGCTGCCATCAAAGATTTTATAGCAGAGAAATATCCCAATGCCCGCATTGTGGATATTGAAAAAGAAAAGAACGGTATGACGGAAGTCGAAATCGTGCACGGAAGTATCAGCAAGGATGTGATGTTCACCGCTGAGGGTGCATGGGCCTATACTATCTGGGATATCAGTAAGAGACATCTGGAGGATGTAGTGAAGAACGCCGTTACGGCTGCCCATCCCGGTTATGTCATTGATGATGCCGACTTTATTGAGACTCCCGATGGCAGTTACTTTTTGGTAGAGATGGAGCAAGGGGAAAGGGAAATCTACGTAAAGGTGACAGCGGAAGGTGAAATACTGCCATAGTCTTATACTGAATACTTCCCTTTAAATCAGCGTGTCTTATCCTGATATAGGTAGACACATTTACAAACTAATAAATGTGTTACTATTATGACTTCAAAACGAAAGCTTTATCGTGAAGATGAAAAACTGTTTTTTCTTCACTCTTACTACCAATCAGGTATGAGTAAGCATGCCTTTTGCCGGGCACATGGCATTTGTTGCCCTGCCTTGCTAAATAGTTGGATTAAAAAGTATTCAAATTTAGCAGAAGAGCTATCTTTGCCTTCTGAACAAGAATCACCAGATATGTCCAATCGCAGCAAGGAAGCCTACAAAGATGAAAATACCCAATTAAAAAAGCGCATTAAAGAGCTGGAGAAAGCTCTGTCTTTCTCCAAGCTGGAAACAGAAGCCCGTGAGTTGATGATTACGCGTGCTGAAGAACTCTTCAACATCCCTATCAGAAAAAAATCTGGGGCCAAATCGTAACGGAACTGGTCAGTCAGCGCAACCTGAAAGTTGCGTTGGCCTGCCGTCTGTTTGGCCATTGTCGTCAAGCCTACTACCAGTCAAAGGCTGACATTGAGAGTCAGATACATAGGGAACGTCTCATGCTGGATGCTGTCCGTGATATCCGTATCGAAGATCCGGGTATAGGCTGTTACAAACTGTGGATTATGCTCACCGTGCTTTTTGGAGCCGGGTTCATGCCTGGGCGGGACAGCTTTTATGCATTGCTCCGGCAACACCGCTTGATGCTTCCTGCCCGCAAGACCCGGCATACGACGAACTCCAACCATCGCTACCACAAGTGGAAGAACCTAATCAAAGGACTGACCTTGACTTCAGCCAACCAGTTGTGGGTCAGCGACATTACTTATATACCACTTGCCAATGGTGAAGTCTGTTATCTGCATCTGATTACGGATGCCTACTCCCATAAGATAGTGGGA
>NZ_JBCNZM010000017.1:0-53037 GCF_040227615.1 Bacteroides sp. RTP31139st1_H2_RTP31139_211217
CCCACGCCCGAAGTCGCAGAAAAGGAGAATGAAGGGCAACAGCTCAAGCCGGAAGCGGAAGATGTGAGGAACAGGCAGGCGCAATATCCCGAAAATGCACCGCCGCAGATACGCAGTCCGGCGGATAGTATCGTTGCCAACCATGTCATAATCGGGCGTCCGGGACTGTATGCCAAGGAGGAAACCCGGTCCAAAGGATTGAAAATATAACCTAAGGAATTTTATCTGAAGTATTAATAAGGGCTATCCCAAAAGGTCTAAAAGTAAATTTTATCCTTTCTGCAAGTATCTATAGGATGGCAACTGCATTTTTTTCTTTTTGGGCAGCCCTTATTAAAATTTATTCTTATTTTAGGTTATATACATTCATGTCCATTTATGTAAAAAATTCCTGCTGACCTTGTTTATGTCTTGTCAGTCACCATTTGCAAAACCATATTTGACCCTCAAAGAGGCTGAATTTGATAAGTAACTTGCTACATACTCATAATAAGGAGCTAAATAGAACACGAATGGGAAATACACAAATGCTAAACTAAAGAAGATATTGGCCAAAATAAACGCTATACCGAGAGAGAAACTTGATTTTTCAACTTCCTAAAACGGTGTTGTTCAAACATTTCTACTTATTTGTACTTGCCAGTTGAACCTACGCTTCCCTAATAAAATGTCTATGGTAAAAAGTTAAAAAATCCTCCCACTTTTGTTAGATATATTTTTTTGTGTAATTTTGTAATCGTTATGCGGCAGTAATAATATACATATTAATACGAGTTAGTAATCCTGTAGTTCTCATATGCTACGAGGAGGTATTAAAAGGTGCGTTTCGACAATGCATCTACTGTAGTATATTATTGCTTAATCCAAATGAATATTATAAATTTAGGAATTCTTGCTCACATTGATGCAGGAAAAACTTCCGTAACCGAGAATCTGCTGTTTGCCAGTGGAGCAACGGAAAAGTGCGGCCGTGTGGATAATGGTGACACCATAACGGACTCTATGGATATAGAGAAACGTAGAGGAATTACTGTCCGGGCTTCTACGACATCTATTATCTGGAATGGAGTGAAATGCAATATCATTGACACTCCGGGACACATGGATTTTATTGCGGAAGTGGAGCGGACATTCAAAATGCTTGATGGAGCAGTCCTCATCTTATCCGCAAAGGAAGGCATACAAGCGCAGACAAAGTTGCTGTTCAGTACTTTACAAAAGCTGCAAATCCCGACAATTATATTTATCAATAAGATTGACCGTGCCGGTGTGAATTTGGAGCGTTTGTATATGGATATAAAAACAAATCTGTCGCAAGATGTCCTGTTTATGCAAACTGTTGTCGATGGATCGGTTTATCCGGTTTGCTCCCAAACATATATAAAGGAAGAATACAAAGAATTTGTATGCAACCATGACGACGATATATTAGAACGATATTTGGCGGATAGCGAAATTTCACCGGCTGATTATTGGAATACGATAATCGCTCTTGTGGCAAAAGCCAAAGTCTATCCGGTGCTACATGGATCAGCAATGTTCAATATCGGTATCAATGAGTTGTTGGACGCCATTTCTTCTTTTATACTTCCTCCGGCATCAGTCTCAAACAGACTTTCAGCTTATCTCTATAAGATAGAGCATGACCCCAAAGGGCATAAAAGAAGTTTTCTTAAAATAATTGACGGAAGTCTGAGACTTCGAGACGTTGTAAGAATCAACGATTCGGAAAAATTCATCAAGATTAAAAATCTAAAGACTATTTATCAGGGCAGAGAGATAAATGTTGATGAAGTGGGTGCCAATGATATCGCGATTGTAGAAGATATAGAAGATTTTCGAATCGGAGATTATTTAGGTGCTAAACCTTGTTTGATTCAAGGATTATCTCATCAGCATCCCGCTCTCAAATCCTCCGTCCGGCCAAATAAGCCCGAAGAGAGAAGCAAGGTGATATCCGCTCTGAATACATTGTGGATTGAAGACCCGTCTTTGTCCTTTTCCATAAACTCATATAGTGATGAATTGGAAATCTCGTTATATGGTTTGACCCAAAAGGAAATCATACAGACATTGCTGGAAGAACGATTTTCCGTAAAGGTCCATTTTGATGAGATCAAGACTATCTACAAAGAACGACCTATAAAAAAGGTCAATAAGATTATTCAGATCGAAGTACCACCCAACCCTTACTGGGCCACAATAGGGCTGACTCTTGAACCCTTACCGTTAGGGGCAGGGTTGCAAATCGAAAGTGACATCTCCTATGGTTATCTGAACCATTCTTTTCAAAATGCCGTTTTTGAAGGGATTCGTATGTCTTGCCAATCTGGTTTACATGGATGGGAAGTGACAGATCTGAAAGTAACTTTTACTCAAGCCGAGTATTATAGCCCGGTAAGTACACCTGCTGATTTCAGACAGCTGACCCCTTATGTCTTCAGGCTGGCTTTGCAACAGTCAGGTGTGGACATTCTCGAACCGATGCTCTGTTTTGAGTTGCAGATACCCCAAGTAGCGAGTTCCAAAGCTATTACAGATTTGCAAAAACTGATGTCTGAGATTGAAGACATCAGTTGTAATAATGAGTGGTGTCATATTAAAGGGAAAGTTCCATTAAATACAAGTAAAGACTATGCCTCAGAAGTAAGTTCGTACACTAAGGGCTTAGGCATTTTTATGGTTAAGCCATGTGGGTATCAAATAACAAAAGACGGTTATTCTGATAATATCCGCATGAACGAAAAAGATAAACTTTTATTCATGTTCCAAAAATCAATGTCATTAAAATAATGGAGCGGTCAGGAAATTTCTATAAGGCAATACGGTTGGGATATATACTTATCTCCATTCTTATCGGATGTATGGCATATAATAGCCTCTATGAATGGCAGGAGATAGAAGCATTAGAACTTGGCAATAAAAAAATAGACGAGCTCCGAAAAGAAATAAACAATATCAATATTCAAATGATAAAATTTTCTCTATTGGGTGAAACAATACTGGAATGGAACGATAAAGATATCGAGCATTACCATGCACGGCGTATGGCAATGGACAGTATGCTCTGCCGTTTCAAGGCCACCTATCCAGCAGAGCGCATCGATAGTGTGCGCAGTCTTTTAGAGGATAAGGAACGACAGATGTTCCAGATAGTCCGGTTAATGGATGAACAACAATCTATTAACAAGAAGATAGCCAATCAAATTTCGGTTATTGTACAGAAAAGTGTGCAGGAACAGTCCAAAAAGCCAAAACGAAAAGGTTTCTTAGGCATATTCGGCAAAAAAAAGGAAGTAACTCCAGCAGTATCAACCACTATCCTTCATTCGGTCAATAGAAACGTAATCAGCGAATAGAAAGTGCAGGATCGCCAATTGTCGGAACAAGCCGACAGCCTTGCAGCTCGTAATGCAGAACTTAACAGACAACTGCAAGAATTGATTTGCCAAATAGAAGAAAAGGTACAAACCGAACTGCAAAGCCGGGAAAACGAAATAGTTGCCATGCGTGAAAAGTCATTTATGCAAGTAGGCGGTTTAATGGGATTCGTTCTTCTATTGTTGTTAATTTCCTACATCATCATACATCGTGATGCAAAAAGCATTAAACAATACAAGCACAAGACAACTGATTTGATAAGGCAACTGGAACAATCCGTACAACGGAACGAGGCACTGATAACGTCAAGGAAGAAGGCGGTACATACTATCACCCATGAACTGCGCACACCGCTGACAGCAATAACAGGCTATGCCGGACTGATACGGAAAGAACAGTGTGAGGATAAGTCCGGGCAGTATATCCAAAACATACTGCAATCCTCCGACCGTATGCGGGATATGCTTAACACTTTGCTTGACTTCTTCCGCCTGGACAACGGCAAGGAACAGCCCCGTCTGTCACCCTGCCGGATTTCAGCAATCACGCACACACTTGAAACGGAGTTCATGCCTGTTGCCGTGAACAAAGGGCTGTCCTTGTCCGTGAAGACTGGACACGATGCCATTGTATTGACCGACAAAGAGCGAATAATACAAATCGGGAATAACCTGCTGTCAAACGCTGTCAAGTTCACAGAAGAAGGCGGTGTTTCTTTGATTACTGAATATGATAATGGAGTTCTGACACTGGTCGTTGAAGATACAGGTACAGGCATGACAGAAGAGGAACAGAAACAAGCGTTCGGTGCGTTTGAACGTCTATCAAATGCCGCCGCAAAGGAGGGTTTCGGGCTTGGGCTTGCCATAATGCGTAATATTGTGTCGATGCTTGGCGGAACAATCCGTTTAGACAGCAAGAAAGGGAAAGGCAGTCGTTTCACAGTTGAAATTTCTATGCAGGAAGCTGAAGAACAGCTTGGATATACAAGCAATACACCTGTTTATCATAACAATAAATTCCATGATGTTGTCGCCATTGACAATGATGAGGTATTACTTCTGATGCTGAAAGAGATGTATTCCCAAGAAGGAATACACTGCGACACTTGCACCGATGCTGCGGCACTGATGGAAATGATACGCCAGAAAGAATACAGCCTGTTGCTGACAGACTTGAATATGCCCGATATAAACGGTTTCGAATTGCTGGAACTGTTGCGTTCGTCCAACGTGGGCAATTCACCAACAATCCCGGTGGTTGTGGCAACCGCTTCGGGCAGTTGTAACAAAGGGGAACTATTGGCAAAAGGCTTTGCCGGATGCCTGTTCAAACCGTTCTCCATATCGGAACTGATGGAGGTTTCCGACAGGTGTGCCATAAAAGCGACACCGGACGGGAAACCGGACTTTTCCGCCTTATTGTCCTATGGCAATGAAGCCGTCATGCTGGAAAAGTTGATAACTGAAACAGAAAAGGAAATGCAGGCGGTACGGGATGCAGCAAAAGAAAAAGACCTGCAAAAGCTGGATTCCCTGATCCACCACCTGCGCAGTTCGTGGGAGGTGCTCCGTGCCGACCAACCGCTGAATGTACTTTACGGATTGCTTCGTGGCGATGCTCTCCCGGATGGTGAAGCGTTAAGCCATGCCGTGACTGCCGTGCTGGATAAGGGAGTGGAAATAATACGGTTGGCAGAAGAGGAAAGGAGAAAATACGAAGATGAATAAGACAAAAATAATTGTGGTGGAAGACAACATCGTGTATTGCGAATATGTCTGCAATATGCTGTCACGGGAGGGCTACCGCAATATGAAGGCTTACCACCTCTCAACCGCGAAGAAACATCTGCAACAGGCAACAGATAATGATATCGTGGTTGCCGACCTGCGTCTGCCTGACGGCAGTGGCATAGACCTTTTGTGCTGGATGCGAAAGGAGGGAAAGATGCAGCCCTTCATCATTATGACCGACTACGCCGAAGTTAATACCGCCGTGGAAAGCATGAAACTCGGCTCGATAGACTATATTCCCAAACAGCTTGTGGAGGATAAACTTGTCCCCCTGATCCGTTCCATACTGAAAGAACGTCAGGCAGGACAACGCCGTATGCCTATATTCGCCCGTGAAGGTTCCGCCTTTCAGAAAATCATGCACCGCATAAGGCTGGTAGCCGCCACCGATATGAGCGTGATGATATTTGGTGAGAACGGCACGGGCAAGGAGCATATTGCCCACCTGTTGCATGACAAGAGCAAACGTGCAGGCAAGCCATTTGTGGCGGTGGACTGCGGTTCACTCTCCAAAGAGCTTGCACCGTCGGCTTTCTTCGGACACGTCAAAGGTGCATTTACAGGTGCGGACAATGCCAAGAAAGGATATTTCCATGAGGCGGAAGGCGGCACGTTGTTTCTGGACGAGGTAGGAAACCTCGCGTTGGAAACCCAACAGATGTTGCTCCGTGCCATACAGGAGAGGCGGTATCGCCCGGTCGGAGACAAGGCAGACCGGAATTTCAATGTCCGCATCATCGCTGCTACCAATGAAGATTTGGAGGTATCGGTGAATGAAAAGCGTTTTCGGCAGGATCTTCTGTACCGCCTGCACGACTTCGGGATAACCGTTCCTCCGTTGCGTGACTGTCAAGAAGACATTATGCCGCTGGCAGAGTTCTTCCGTGATATGGCAAACAGAGAGCTGGAGTGTAGCGTGAGCGGGTTCAGTTCCGAAGCACGTAAAGCGTTGCTGACACACGCATGGCCGGGCAACGTGCGGGAACTTCGGCAGAAAGTTATGGGTGCTGTATTGCAGGCGCAGGAAGGTGTTGTCATGAAAGAGCATCTGGAACTTGCCGTGACGAAACCGACCTCTACTGTCAGCTTCGCCTTGCGCAATGACGCGGAGGATAAGGAGCGGATATTGCGTGCGTTGAAACAGGCAAACGGCAACCGGAGTGTCGCCGCAGAACTGCTCGGCATAGGCAGGACAACACTATACAGCAAACTTGAAGAGTATGGACTTAAATATAAATTCAAGCAATCATAGCCCGTAATTCACTGAATTTGGCTATCTTTGCATAACATTTGAGAAAAACGGCGATTGGCAGGAGCTTTTCGCCGCCAACATATAGGATAAGACCGCAAGGCGTTTCAAGCGAAAATCTGGTAAATTGGAACTACGGAGACGATTGCGTGATGCTTATGCTATGCTTACGCATAGCGTGCATTCACGTACTCTCCGTAAAGGCTTTACCAGAGCCATCGCTTGAAGGTAGTGTGAATTGCACGCTACTTTTTTACCCTTGCCTAACGAAAGGAAACGATTATGGGTAAAGTTCAGATTCTCGCCGTACTGACGATGGACGGATGTCTTTCTTCAGAGTTATATGATAAAGCACATCAGGATTTGTGCCTTGACCGTTGCGGTCTTGATGAAATCAGGAAGAAAGCCTTTTACCGTGTGACACCGGACTATTCCATTTCAATGCTGCACGAATGGAGAAAAGACTGCACAAACATCCGTTACCTCGCGGAAGCCACACCGGACACGGCAGACTATATAAACGGACTGCTGCGGATGCACGCTGTGGATGAAATCATACTATACACCGTTCCTTTCATATCCGGAAGCGGACGACATTTTTTTAAGTCGGCTCTGCCAGAGCAACACTGGACGCTTTCCTCTTTGAAAAGCTATCCCAACGGTGTATGTCGCATTATCTATATCCTTGATAAAAAAGCAAGATAGCCAAAATGTGCGGCAAGCATACATTTCTATTTTCAGGAATAGAATAAATGTTCCGATTACAAACAATTTAAGTCGGAGATAATTTGTCCTTGTGAAAAAATACTGAATTTTATACCTCTGAAATCCAGCACTTTGTAAAATTGAGTGTTGGATTTTTTATTTTCTGCCGCGTTTTTTGCCAATTATATTCATGTGCGCACGCAGAAAACAAAGTGTAATTTTCAAAATTGACAGAACCATGAATTATTTCTTGCTGGCGGAAACCGACTTTTTCCGCCTGATAAACGAAGCCGGCGACTGCAATATGGAAACGGCATACACGGCTTTCGCCACCCAAGTGATCGAACTGTGCAACGGCGGCATGGACATGAACCTTACCGTCATCGCGCTTGCCTACATCGAAATCGAGTTGCAGCACCATCCCGTACGTAATCTGTCAGAAGAAAAAAGAGAGATTGCCGCCTACGTCAGCAAGGCTCTGTCTTTCGTAAGAAAGATGCAGAAATTCCTTGCCACGCCCCAAGTGCCACCACTAATATCCGCCAACAACGCAACAGAAACCACCGCCAGCCTTCTTCAATGGACGGGCAATGCCATCGACCTCGTGGAACTTATCTACGGCATAGACGTGATGGGCTGCATCAACAACGGCAATATGCCGCTCAAACAGCTCGCCCCACTTCTCTATAAGATATTCGGGGTTGATTCTAAAGACTGCTACCGCTTCTACACTGATATCAAACGCCGGAAGAACGAAAGCCGCACCTATTTCATTGACAGGATGCAGGAAAAACTGAACGAGAGAATGTTGCGTGATGAGGAGTTGGAGCGGATGAGAAAATAAAAAAATATCCATTACATATGAGAAGACAGGAATACTCGTATCCTGTCTTTTTATTTTCATTTAATTATATATTAATTAGCACAATATATGTGAGTTTTTCATTCCTATAAGGACAAATTTCAGAAACGTATGTCTGGTAAATTATTGAGTCATCATAGTATGAACATATATCATTACTAAAAACAATGAAACAACTTCCATAAGATTGTGGTTGTAAAAATCGCCATTTAATAGCCCGTTTTTTTTGTAAAATTCGCCAATTAAAAAAATATGATTATCTTTGCATTATATTTTATAAGGTATGGAAACAGTAAATAGAATACTTCAAGAGAAGATTACAGCACGAATCGCGCCCAATAAAGCAGTACTGATTTTTGGTGCTCGCCGTGTTGGTAAAACGGTAATGATGCGTAAAATTGTGGACAACTATTCAGGTAGGACGATGATGCTCAACGGCGAAGACTACGACACATTAGCACTATTGGAGAATCGCTCAATAGCCAATTATCGGCATTTATTGGATGGTATTGATTTGCTGGCTATTGATGAGGCACAGAACATACCACAAATCGGTAGTATTCTGAAGTTGATAGTTGATGAAATACCGGGAATAAGTGTCTTGGCAAGTGGTTCTTCGTCATTCGATTTGCTGAATAAGACTGGTGAACCGTTGGTCGGCCGCAGTACGCAATTTCTCCTTACACCATTCTCGCAACGGGAAATCGCACAGACGGAAACGGCACTTGAAACCCGCCAGAACCTCGAAGCGCGCTTGATTTACGGTTCCTATCCCGAAGTAGTAATGATGGAGAACTATGAACGTAAAACAGACTACCTACGTGATATTGTCGGTGCATACCTGCTTAAAGATATCTTAGCAATTGACGGCTTAAAAAATTCGAGCAAGATGCGCGATCTACTGCGATTGATAGCTTTTCAGTTGGGCAGCGAAGTTTCTTACGAAGAGTTAGGTAAACAACTCGGCATGAGCAAGACGACCGTTGAAAAATACCTCGACCTATTGGAAAAGGTCTTCGTTATCTATCGTCTGGGGGCTTATTCGCGTAACCTACGCAAGGAGGTTACAAAAGCTGGCAAGTGGTACTTCTACGACAACGGCATTCGCAATGCCATTATCGGGGCTTTCTCACCGCTGGCCATTCGGCAGGATGTCGGTGCGCTGTGGGAGAACTACATCATCGGAGAGCGGCGCAAAGCGAACTTCAATGAGGGACTGCACAGGGAGTTCTATTTCTGGCGCACCTACGACAAACAGGAAATCGACCTGATTGAGGAGAGTGCCGACAGTCTTACCGCCTTGGAGTTCAAGTGGGGAAATAAAATGCCGGCCGCACCGAAAGCCTTCCAAGAAGCCTATCCCTATGCCGAGTTTCATGTGGTAAATCGGGAGAATTATTTGGAGTTCGTATAATCAATAAATTACGTATATGGAAACAAAACTACAATCCAAACAGCAATATCCGCGGTTTATCCAAAATAAACCGTGTGGTATTGACAAATTCGATGGAGGTTCGCAAGAAAGGTTGGCAAAAACTATTGCTCGCCATTTTTGTCAGAATGATTCATTGGATGAGGAATGTACTTTACCTCGAATTATCGGCATCGAAGGTATTTGGGGATCTGGAAAATCCAACGTGGTTAAAATGTTGGAACGTGAATTATCAGACGACTATTACTTTTTTGAGTATGACGCATGGGGACATCAAGAGGACTTGCAACGCCGCTCTATATTGGAATTGCTTACAAGCAAACTTATTGATGATGGTATCCTATCTGGAAATGCAACAATAAAAGTCAAAGGTGGAGGTACGAAAACCGTATCATGGTCTGAAAAGCTGAAATATTTATTAGCCCGTAAAACGGAGACCGTAACCGAAAAATATCCCCTTATCAGTAATGGTATGGTTGCGGCATTTTTGGTTGCAGTTTTAACTCCGATATTTACATTTATTGCGTATGCAGTAAAACCTACACCCACAACATGGTGGTTTTCTTTATTGTCTATTATCATAGCTGCACTGCCAGTTCTTATTGCATTGTGCGTTTGGAAATGGGCATATAGCAAAGATCATAAATATGGATGGAGTTATATGTTAGCTATTTATCAAGATAAAGTCGAAAAGGACGTTTGCTATGAGACTTTGAGCGAAGACGAACCAACGGTTTACGAGTTCAAAACATGGATGCAAGACATTTCTGATTTTATCAAGGAAAAAGGACAACGTAAATTAGTCCTTGTTTTTGACAACATGGATCGTCTCCCCGCTGAAAAAGTAAAAGAATTATGGTCTTCTATCCATACGTTCTTCGCCGATAGCGGTTTTGAAAATGTTTGGGCTGTTATTCCTTTCGATGAAACACATTTAGCTTGTGCATTCGGAGATGAGACCGACGAACAAACGAAACAACTGACCAAGTATTTTATCAATAAAACTTTCCCTATTGTTTATCGTGTTGCTCCTCCTGTTATTACCGACTATCGAAGTATATTCAACAAACTGTTTGTTGAAGCATTTGGAGAAACAGAAAATGAAGCGAAAGAAACTATAAATCGGATATTCAGATTGGTAAATCCTAATGCCAATGTTAGGGAAATTATATCATATATCAATGAGATGGTCGCTCTTAAACAAGAGTGGTGTAACGAAATTTTGATGATAAACATAGCATTGTTCTGTTTGAAGAAGACGGATATTCTGGCAAATCCAGTAGAACAAATATTGTCCGGCGACTATCTGAATGGCATTCAAACAATAATTAACAATGATCTGCAAACACAACGCGAAATTGCAGCTTTGGTATATGGTGTCGATGTTGAAGATGCTCGACAAATTCCATTGAAAAAATATATTGAAGGCTGCATCAACGGAGAAGAAGACCACGACATAAATCAATATGCAGAGACTAATAAACAATTTGACACTGTATTAGAAGAAGTTATACAATGTATGGACAATGCGCTTATCGATAAGATTATACATTGTTTGCATAAATTAACTCGAAAGAGCGATGTTATTCTGCGTGTATGGCAAAGAATAGCACAATTGAAATTAAAAGAATCCATAGAGAAGCAGGTGTTCCCTGTCGAATACCAAGAACTGCTGTTGCATTTAGACACGGAAAGCCAAAACCATGTGATTGCTCAATTATATAAGAAGATAGTTCGGTTCAATGACTTCAATGGCGGCGACTATTTCAAAACGTTAGATGCAATAGACAGGTTTATTGCGCAAAATAAGTTGGCGTGCGATTTTACGTCATTGATTGAAGCAAAAACAGTCAAGCCAAATACATTTATCGATTATATTCAAGCTGCAAATGCAACAGATGCTGCCTATCGGGATAACGCGACAACTAAAGCATATAAATATTATCAAGTAGCAACAAATTCGGAGGCGCTCGATAATTATTTGGCAAACTTACTACCCGATAATTTCGACCATGCAGATATTGTAAAAACGTTAAAAGATAATTCTACCTATACGTTTCCAACGCTTTTGCAAGCGATCACGAATTGCATTGATGAACAGAATGTAAATAAAGATAATATAGGGGCTATATTTACAACCTATCGTTTATTGGCATCTGACGAAGAAAGACCTTTACCTGTAACGTTAGATTCAACCTACATAAATCAGTTGCATTCTGAATTAGAAACTGATGGCCGAAACATTAAAGAGTCTGGATATTACGATTTAGTCGCCATGCAATTGGCACATGGTCATTCCGTTTCCTTAATAGAGGGTGGAGATATAAAATATGTTGCAGAACTCATGGACTATTATGTGGATCATGGAGACTTATTAGTAAATAGTGTGGGATGGAATATACCGCTATTAAATGAAACACTACAATACATGGTAAATCATAAACTTGGCTATAAATTATTGCTCTCAGACATATTGCCCCAATTTGAAGATATTAAGAACAGAATAGGTGTAACGGATGAGGTATTTATCGAGCATTTAGCAGAGTGGAATACCGATTTGGATAAGTATATCACTAAGAACAATATTAAAGATGTAATTCCTGACGCATCTTTTTACGATTTGACCACTAAAATAAGCAATGTCCTGACCGATCATATCAATAAAATAGCGTTCGAAGCGTTGTCTGAAATAAGTGTTGATACATTATACGCCCAAAGAACAGCACATACATCATATTATTGGTTTGTCGCAATAAAACATTTACTGGCTAAAATCAAATCCTTGCCAGATAACTTGACTGAATTTGGCAAAAAGATTCTGATGGATATTGCTTCTGGAACTCAAAGTTTGAATCCTTTCCCTAATTGTTTCAAGAATATAGTTGAAAGATTGGATAAACGAAAAATTAAATCGACAGTTACCGATATAAGAAATGATTTCTGCATCGGTAAAAAGACTATCAATGCAATAAAGTTTCAATTTTTCGAAACATGGCTTAGATCGCATGGTAATTTGAAAAGTCAAGCTGGAGACGTTATTGATAAAATAGTGAAACCTGTAATTTCCGATGGGGCATGCCGTTCATTGATTCTGCAAAACAAAGATTTTTATATGGATTTAATAAATACAGCAGGGGATGATGCTTATGAATTGAAAAAGAGTCTCCGAAACCTCATACAAAAAGATTCAGATCCGCAATTGGTTAAATTTGTCAATTCGATAGATTCAGTACCTGAGGTTGAAACCGCGTAAGTATTTGTCTAACAAGTCCGAATTTTACGATTTTACCCGTCAGAACTGAAGTGCCCCCCAAAAAAATTGTATCCAACTTTTGGGGGTCACTTCAAACTTCGATAGGGATAATTTTCAATTTTGGGGACTTGTTAGACAGTCTCATTATCTGGTAGCAGTTTACACAGCACCGGATCGTTTTTGATACGCTCCAGTTCCTCCTGCACAATCTGCTTCACCTCTTCCTTGATGCGCCGGTAGTTCGCCTGCACCGTTTCCTTCATGCGGTCGTTGCCGTCCTCGTCCGTGAAGTTTGTAATGACGGGAATTTTCTTGTAGGCACTTTCTTCCCGTTTCACCTTTTCGGCATCCACCACAATCTCGCAATGAAAAATCTTCTGCTCGATACGCTCGTTGAAGTTGTCGGATACAGAACCGACAAACATTCCCTGCGTAAGCCCGGAAATCTTACTCGGTGGAATGAGCGCGTCCATCTGCGTGTTGATGGAGGTGGAAACATCCTGCCGGTTGATGGAGATGGACTGCCGTTTCTGCAACACCTTACCGAACCGCTCGGAGAGCGTCTTGGCTGTTTCCCCCACCACCTGACCGGAGAAAATATTGCCGACAGTGTTCATCACCACTTTCGCCTCTTTGTCCCCGTAGTCACGCACTAACTGGCTGAAATCCTGAAAGCCCAGACACACGGCAACCTTGTTGCTTCGGGCGGTAGCTATAAGATTGTCCAACCCTTTGAAGTATATTGTGGGCAACTCGTCGATGATGACCGATGACTTCAGCATCCCCTTCTTGTTGATGAGCTTCACGATACGGGAATTATACAGACCGAGTGCCGCACCGTAGATATTCTGACGGTCGGGATTGTTACCCACGCAGAGGATTTTCGGCTCTTCGGGATTGTTGATGTCCAGCGTAAACTCGCTGTCTGACATCACCCAGTAGAGCTGCGGTGAAATCATCCTCGAAAGCGGGATTTTTGCCGACGCTATCTGACCCATGAGCTGCTCCGCAGCCCCTCCAAGCCACGCATCCATGAACGGCGAAAGGTAGTTCTCCAGCTCCGGATAAGAGGTCAGTATCGGAAATATATCCTCGTAACGGCGGTTCAGAAACTCGATAGCATGGGGAAACGTGCAAAACTTCCCGTTCTGATAGATTTTGAGATACCAGATAATACTGGCAAACAGAATGATAGGTGACTCCACGAAGAAGTCGCCCTGCTTTTGCACCCACGTTTTATTGAGGTTGAGCATTATTGTGTAGGCACTCTCATAGGCATCCGTAATATCTTCCATAAAATCCGGGTGAATGGGATTGCACCGATGAGAGCGTCGCGGGTCGTCGAAGTTGATCACATAGAACTTCGGCTTTACCTTGTAGCCGTCCGGGTGGTTCAGCAAATGGTTGTAGGCAATAGTAGATAGGTCGGGATACTTGAAATCGTAGATGTATTGACTAAAGCCCTTTTCAATCTGTTGCTTGATAAAATTGTTTACCACGGCATAGGACTTGCCGCTGCCCGGCGTACCCAACACGATGGACGCACGGAAGGGATTAACTACATTGATCCAACCGTTGTTCCAGCGTTTCCTGTAATAGAAACGTGTCGGCAGATTGACCGAATACTCGCTTTCGATAAGCCTCGTTTCCTGCATGAAACTCTCGTTCTCGTTGTTGAAAACATCCTCCATCAAATTGTGTTTCAACAGGCGGCTCATCCACAGACCACCCATCAACAGGCAGACATAGCCCGTTCCAATGGTAAGGACATACAGTCCCGTCACCGCTTCAAGCGGCAGCGGCAGGGGCAGCAACCACCAGTTCAGGAAAAACAGCACGAACCCGACGGCAAATGCTGTCCAGATTCTCCCCCAAGTGATTTTCTCACCCTTGACACCCTTCGTACCCAGACAGGACAAGGCAAGCAAAAGGACGGAAAACAGCTTCGTGTAGAGAATGGAATGGAACAGCCCCGCCGTGCGGTCGAAGTTCAGAAGGATTTTGTCCACCACGCCGATGTTCACGCCCCACAGCCGGATGGCTTCGTAGCAGAACCAGTACACGTTCATGACCACTAAAATGATACTCACGGCACGCAGAAAATCCATGATTTTCGCCAATGCCCTCAAATCGTCTTCTTGTTGTGACATACATTGATTTTTTAATTGTTGATACTCTGATTACATACCCAAGCCCTTGCGTTTTTTCTTCTTTTTGCGCTTCATCGCCCGGATGAAAGCCTCTTCCTCGGCATCTACCGCCGGACCTTCGGGAGTGAGCAAGCCCATACCGCCCGATATATCTTCACTGTCGTAGGCGGTCTGCCCGTGTGCCTTGTCCGCAGCATCCACAGGGATGGATAGCGGTATCGGCGGTTGTCCGGCGTATGGCAGGGTGAAGTGTTCCTGCAAGGCATTCGCCGAAAGCTCCTTACCCATGCGCGAACCGTTCAGCACGCATCCCGTGCGGTGGTCGATGAAGGTAGCCCCATAGATGCGCCCTTCCTCTGTGTAGCGCAGTACGGTGTCGATGCCCTTCTCTTTGAGTTGGGATACAAATTTGTCCTTGTCATAAGTGCCTTGCAGCACGGAAAGGACGGTGCGTTTCGTCATGTCTGCCAGTTTCCTATCCTTGATTTCCGATTTGGAACGGACAAACTTCTTCTGTACGGCTTCATAGCCTGCGGACTTCCCGAAAAGCGAGGATTTGAACGGGTTGCCCACCTTGTTACCCTTGTCGTCCGTGACGGAATAGACCAGCCCGTGATACTCCCGTCCGCGCACGTTGCCCCTCGCTTCCTCCACCGTCATATTATATAAGGAAAGGAGCGCACGGTATTCGCCCATCGTCTGGAAACGGTACTGCCCATTCAGAGCCTTCACGGTGTTGCCTACCTGCTTCTTCACATCACCTGCCGATGCGGCCACCTTGCGCAACGGATTATCCAATCTCTGATTTTTACGTTCTGCCGGATGCAATCCGTACTTCTGTTCCAGTTCCCTGCGGATACGGTCGCTGCGGCGGTAGAGAAAATCCCGGTTGAGCCTTTTCCCGTTCTCGTCCACGTTGACCGTCACGATGTGCAGGTGGTGGCGGTCGATGTCCTCGTGCTTGAATACAAGATAAGGCTGGTTTCCGAAACCGAGTTTTTCCAGATACTCGCGGGCGATATTCTGCAACTCAATATCGGTCAGCACATCCTCCGGGTGCGGGTTGAGAGAGATATGCACCACCGGCTTCTCGATCTTCATCTGCGGTGGCAGGAAGGTGAGAAAACCCTCCATCGCCTTGCCTATGTCCACCGTTCCCGAACCGTCATTGTAGATGCGGTTGGTGGTGAGAAGCCGCCCCTGCGCCTCGTTAATCTTCTCCCCGTTGTAGGCAATCGCGCCGTACAACGAACTTCCTACACTGATTTTTGCGACCATTTTGCCTCCATTTCCCTTGAAAGTTCCACAATCCGGCGGCTCAGTTTCACGAGTTCGACGGTGTGTTGCTCTAATTTGTAGAGCAACGCCATCGCCTTTTTCTCTGAAAAATGCAGCCTCAGTTCCTTCACGACTTGGTTGTAATTCGTACCCACGGCACGGAATTGTGCATGAAAATCCGACAGTTTGGTGTAATAGTCCACCAACGTCTTGTCCACCTTCAGCACCTTGAACGGTTGCCCGAAGAAGTGCGCTTTGAGGAAAACAGACCGTGCATAGACACCCGATTTTCCGAACATGGCGAGGAAACGGTTGTGTTCCTCCTCGTTGAAACGGACGGTGTACCGGTACACCGCCGGATCAAGTTTGGGATTTCTCCCTGATTTGCTTTTCCTTTTCTCTTTCATATTACTTTGGATTTAGCGGATTGACGGCATAAGCCGCCGCTTCGGATTACAGCACCGCAGTTCTGAAAGGCTTCCCGACTTCGGAGGGAAAGCCCGCCCCCTGCAAGGGCAAGTGCTTTTCGTGGCTGCTCAAAATATTTTGAGCGGCTGAAAAGACATCTTGCTATGTTCAGGTGAACATAAAAATCCGTCAGGGGACGGATTGGGAAAATACCTTTCAGGACTCCGGGCCGCGCGTCATCGGCGAACCCTGCTGTCCGGGTGCAAAGTTACGCCCTTAAAGCGGTATCGGACAGATGCTTGACCCGGTCAATGACTGCCAACCGGCGCAACGTGCCGCCACTTGCCGGAGAAGTGATACAGGTTCCAAAATATACTTGTTTATTTGCAGCATGATTCAAGAAACGAACGATTTGAAGATATGATAAACGGAACATTCAAATACCCGGAAATCCGCTTCTTCGGATACTTGCCGAAACGGATACCCGAACCGTCGGAAACCCGGTTCTCCGACAATTCGGTGACGTATGGATTCAATGACTTCATGACGCAATGTCGTCAATCACCATTTGTCCGACGCACCGCTTCACCACAGAACCGGATACGCGACGACCCGCCTGCGTGTGTAGTCACGGAAGCGGATGGTGCGACAGCCAAATCCGTATGGAAACAGAAAAACAAATCATCAACAATTAAAATAAATGGAACTATGAGTAAGGAAATCTTCGTTGCATTCGCAACACAGAAAGGTGGCATCGGCAAATCCACTGTCACGGCACTTGCCGCCAGCTACCTGCACAACGTGAAAGGCTACAATGTCGCCGTCGTGGACTGCGACGACCCGCAGCACAGCATCCACGGGCTGCGCGAACACGAAATGGGGCTTATCGACAGCAGCACCTACTTCAAGGCTCTCGCTTGCGACCATTTCCGCCGGATCAAAAAGAACGCCTACACCATCGTCAAAAGCAATGCGGTGAACGCCCTCGACGATGCCGAGAGGATGATTGCCACTGAGGACGTGAAACCCGACGTGGTGTTCTTCGACATGCCCGGCACACTCCGAAGCAACGGCGTGATAAAGACGCTCTCGCAGATGGACTACATTTTCACTCCGCTGAGTGCCGACCGCTTTGTCGTGGAGAGTACCCTGAAATTCGTCACGATGTTCCGCGACAGGCTGATGACTACCGGACAGGCGAAAACAAAGGGGCTGCATCTGTTCTGGACGATGGTGGACGGCAGGGAGAGGAACGACTTGTACGGCATCTACGAGGAAGTGATAGCCGAAATGGGCTTTCCGGTACTTTCCACCCGCTTGCCCGACAGCAAGAAGTTCCGCCGTGACCTTTCGGAAGAGCGCAAGAGCGTTTTCCGCTCCACCATCTTCCCGATGGACACGGCACTGCTGAAAGGGAGTGGCATCCGGGAGTTTTCCGAAGAGATAAGCGACATCATCAGACCGCAGTGAGCATGGGCAGCAGGAAAGTGAACACGGAAGGCATCGACGAGGAACTGCTGTTAGCCTCCATCGGGCGGCGCACACAGGACGGGACACTGCGCCCCGCACAGGAAGTACCCGCAGCTGCACCGACCGAAGAGGACACCGCCGCACCGGAACCATCTCCTGTGCAACCCGTAACACGGGAAAAAGCGCAGAGGGAAAGTGGACGCCGGAAAAGGCAGGACGAGGACTACAACGAGCTATTCCTGCGCCGCAACGAGATAAAGACCCGCCAATGTGTCTATATCAGCCGTGACGTCCACGGCAAGATCCTCAGAATCGTGAACGACATCGCCGGAGGGGAAATCTCAGTAGGCGGATATGTGGATACCGTGCTGCGCCAGCATCTGGAACAGCACAAGGAGAGAATCAACGAACTGTACAAGAAACAACGTGAAGATCTGATTTGAAAATGGAAAAAGAAATGACACCGAATGAAAAAAGACCACAGCAAGACTGCGGAGGTATGTTTACCCAAGTGCAGGCGAGTGTGGAAATACTGTCGCCTGTCCCGGTAAGCGGCAAATGCAGTGAGAAGGACTATGAACGCCTGTTCATCCGCGACCCGGAAGTAAAGGCACGTGAGGGGAAGATGGCGTATGTGCGCCCGGAGTACCACGAGCGTATCATGCGTATCACCCGTGTAATCGGGCATGACCGGCTTACGCTGTCCGCTTACATCGACCATGTGCTGACGCACCACTTCAACCAGTGCGAAGATGCGATAAAGAGCCTTTATGCCCGAAATTACAATTCAGTATTCTAACCAAAAACGGAAGGATATGAATTACACAATCAGCATGACAGACATTCTGCTGGCGGTATCGGTCGGCTGCAACCTCTGGTTCCTGTTCCTGCTCCTTTACGAGCGCATCATGGACACGCGGATTGTCCGCTTCTTCAAGGGCATTGTCGGATTATGGCGGTCACTGGACGGGAATGAGGCTAAACGCATAGCGGCACACGAGGAAGTCCCTGCGGAAAAGGCGGACATCATCGGCAAGAGCCGTTTCAGGATGGCATCCACCCGGACAACCGCTGCCATACCGACGCAAGAAGCCGCCACTATTGAAAAAGGCATTGAGCTGTCGGAGGAAGAGGCTACTTTTGACGACGGAAAAACGGGAAACGCATCCCGCCCGGCACAAGTCCCGGAGGAAAAACTCGATGAGACCTTCACGAGCATACCGCCGGAGGAACTGGGATACGGGGACGACGAACCGGAAGAGGACGCCTCGGACACGCCACGGGCTTCGGGCAGCAGCTTTGACGAGATTGACGACGCCTGCAAGACCGCCAAAAACCCGGACGCGACACAGGCGGAACGTGAAAAGGCGGCTAAGGTGTTCACCGACATGGAGGGCACGGAGTTGTACGAGAAAATGATGGAAGGCTCTTCGGAGATAGGCATCCGCATCAAGGGGCTTATCGAGATTCGGCTGAAGAAATCTGAAAAGGAGTTCGTCGTGCCGGACAACATCGAGGAGTTCGACATTCGCAACTATGTATGACAACAATAAAAGAAATGAACATGAAAGAATGACATCAACCCACGCGGCGAGGAAACGCAAGGCGCATCCCCATCCGCAACGGACACGCCCACGTCCGTGGAAACAAACGGGCATCCACTAAAACCAAAGTAAAGAAACAAAGTATCAACCGCCCGACAAAGGACCATCCACCCTTTTGACGGCAAAAAACAAGAACAGTTTATGAACAAGAACATCTTGAAAAACAGAAAAGCAATCCTCTCCGCGGCACTTGTCATCGCCGCAACCGCCTCCGCTTTCGCGCAGGGAAACGGCATCGCGGGCATCAACGAAGCCACCTCTATGGTGAGTTCTTATTTCGACCCCGGAACTAAACTGATATACGCCATCGGTGCAGTCGTCGGGCTTATCGGGGGCGTAAAAGTGTACGGCAAGTTTTCATCGGGCGACCCCGACACCAGCAAGACAGCCGCCTCGTGGTTCGGCGCGTGCATCTTCCTGATTGTTGCCGCCACCATCCTGCGCTCATTCTTCCTTTAATAAATAATGTATGGCTGAATACCCAATCAACAAGGGTATCGGCCGTCCGGTAGAGTTCAAGGGCTTGAAGGCACAGTACCTCTTCATCTTCTGCGGAGGTCTGCTGGCTCTCTTCGTCCTGTTCGTCATCCTCTACATGGTCGGTATCGACCAGTGGATATGTATCGGCTTCGGCGCGGCATCGTCCTCCCTCCTTGTATGGCAGACCTTCGCGCTGAACGCCCGGTACGGTGAACACGGGCTGATGAAATTAGGAGCGGCACGGAGCCATCCCCGATACCTTATCAACCGGCGGCGGATAACCCGTCTGTTCAAACGACAACGAAAGGAAGAAAGACAATGAGGAATACATCGAAAATGACAACACTGGAAAACAGGTTCCCACTTTTAGCGGTGGAGCATGGCTGCATCATCTCAAAGGACGCCGACATCACGGTGGCTTTCGAGGTGGAACTACCGGAACTTTACACCGTGACGGGTGCGGAGTACGAGGCGATACACAGTTGCTGGTGCAAGGCTATCAAGGTGCTGCCGGACTACTCCGTCGTCCACAAACAGGACTGGTTCATCAAGGAACGCTACAAACCGGAGCTTCAGAAGGACGACATGAGCTTTTTAAGCCGCTCTTTCGAGCGTCACTTCAACGAGCGTCCGTACCTGAAACACACCTGCTACCTCTACCTGACCAAGACAACAAAGGAGCGTAACCGGATGCAGAGCAATTTCAGCACGCTGTGCCGGGGACATATCATCCCGAAGGAGCTGGACAGGGAAACCACGACCAAGTTCTTGGAAGCCTGCGAACAGTTCGAGCGCATCATGAACGACAGCGGGCTTGTCAGGCTGCGCCGCCTCTCCACCGATGAGATTGTGGGTACTGAGGGAAAGACGGGACTTATTGAACGCTACTTCTCGCTCATGCCGGAAGGTGACACCACCTTGCAGGACATCGAGCTTTCGGCAAGGGAGATGCGCATCGGCGACAACCGCCTGTGTCTGCACACCCTCTCCGACGCGGAAGACCTGCCGGGCAAGGTGGCTACCGACACCCGTTACGAGAAGCTCTCCACCGACCGGAGTGACTGCCGACTGTCATTCGCCTCCCCGGTGGGGCTTCTGCTCTCCTGCAACCATATCTACAACCAGTATGTGCTGATAGACAACAGTGAGGAAACCTTGCAGAAGTTCGAGAAGTCCGCCCGTAACATGCAGTCGCTATCTCGCTATTCAAGGAGCAACAGCATCAACCGCGAGTGGATAGACCAATACCTGAACGAAGCCCATTCCTACGGACTGACCTCGGTACGGGCACACTTCAACGTCATGGCGTGGAGCGACGATGCGGAGGAACTGAAGCATATCAAGAACGACGTGGGCAGCCAGTTGGCAAGCATGGAATGCGTGCCGCGCCACAACACCATCGACTGCCCGACACTCTACTGGGCGGCGATACCCGGCAATGCGGCGGACTTCCCGGCGGAAGAGAGTTTCCACACCTTCATCGAACAGGCGGTGTGCCTGTTCACAGAGGAAACCAACTACCGCAGCTCGCTCTCGCCCTTCGGCATCAAGATGGTGGACAGGCTCACGGGAAAACCGCTGCACCTTGACATCTCCGACCTGCCCATGAAGCGAGGTATCACGACCAACCGCAACAAGTTCGTGCTGGGTCCTTCGGGCAGCGGCAAGTCTTTCTTCATGAACCACCTCGTGCGCCAATATTATGAGCAAGGCGCACATGTGGTATTGGTGGACACGGGAAACTCCTATCAGGGCTTGTGCGGCATGATCCGACGCAAGACAGGCGGAGCGGACGGTGTGTATTTCACCTACACGGAAGATAAGCCCATCAGCTTCAACCCGTTCTACACCGACGATTACATCTTCGACGTGGAGAAGAAGGACAGCATCAAGACCCTGTTGCTGACGCTCTGGAAGTCGGAGGACGACAAGGTGACAAAGACGGAGAGCGGCGAGCTGGGCAGTGCCGTGAGTGCCTATATTGAGCGCATCCAATCCGACCGTAGCATCGTGCCGTCGTTCAACACCTTCTACGAGTATATGCGTGACGACTACCGCAAGGAACTGGCACAGCGTGACATCAAGGTGGAGAAGTCCGACTTCAACATCGACAACATGCTCACCACCATGCGGCAGTATTACCGGGGCGGGCGTTACGATTTCCTGCTCAACTCCACGGAGAACATCGACCTGCTCGGCAAGCGGTTCATCGTCTTCGAGATAGATTCGATTAAAGAAAACCGCGAACTGTTCCCCGTCGTGACCATCATCATCATGGAAGCCTTCATCAACAAGATGCGGCGGCTGAAAGGCGTGCGGAAACAGCTTATCGTGGAAGAGGCTTGGAAGGCCCTCTCATCGGCGAACATGGCTGAATATCTGCGCTATATGTATAAGACGGTCAGAAAATATTACGGCGAGGCAATCGTGGTGACGCAGGAGGTGGACGACATTATCAGTTCTCCGGTGGTCAAAGAGAGCATTATCAACAACTCGGATTGTAAAATCCTGCTTGACCAAAGGAAATATATGAACAAGTTCGACCAGATACAGGCGTTGCTCGGACTGACGGAAAAGGAGAAGTCGCAGATACTCTCCATCAACATGGCGAACAACCCTTCACGGCTCTACAAGGAGGTGTGGATAGGCTTGGGCGGCACGCAGTCGGCGGTCTATGCCACGGAGGTCAGCGCGGAAGAGTATCTGGCGTACACCACCGAGGAAACGGAAAAAGTGGAGGTTTACCGTCTGGCGGAGAAGCTGGGCGACGACATCGAAGCCGCCATCCGGCAGCTTGCCGAAAGGCGGAGAAACAAGGAATAACTAAAAAACAGAATGTATCAACCAAAAAAGAAAAACGCGTATGAATTTACCAAAAGTGAAAATGCTGCAAGTCAGCAAGTGCCTTATCGGATTGGCGGTCATGATGCTGCAATCCTGCGACGTGGCCGACAACCGCCGCGACATGCTGTGCGGGAACTGGGAGAGCGTGGAGGGAAAACCTGACGTGCTTATCTACAAGGAGGGCGAAGCCTACAAAGTGACGGTGTTCCGTCGTAGCGGTCTGCGCCGCAAGCTCAAGCCGGAAACCTATCTCTTGCAGGAGGAGAACGGCAACCTGTTCATGAACACCGGCTTCCGCATCGACGTGTCCTACAACGAGGCCACGGATGTGCTGACTTTCTCGCCAAACGGGGACTATGTGCGGGTGAAGCCGCAGCCGGGACATCCGACCGAAGAATAACAACCACTAAAATCCAAAGTAACATGAGAACAAGAATAACAATGATTATCTGCCTGTGCCTGCTTTTCGCGGGCAGGGCAAGCGCACAGTGGGTCGTAAGCGATCCGGGCAATCTAGCGCAGGGCATCATCAATGCCTCCAAAAACATCATCCATACCTCCAAGACCGCCACGAACATGGTGAGCAACTTTCAGGAGACGGTGAAAATCTATCAGCAGGGCAAGAAGTATTACGATGCCCTCAAATCGGTGAACAATCTGGTCAAGGACGCCCGCAAGGTGCAGCAGACCATCCTGATGGTGGGCGACATCACAGACATCTATGTGAACAGTTTCCAACGGATGCTCCGTGACGGGAATTTCAGACCCGAAGAGCTTTCCGCAATCGCTTTCGGCTACACGAAACTGCTGGAGGAAAGCAACGAAGTGTTGACGGAACTCAGGAACGTGGTGAACATCACCACGCTCTCCATGACCGACAAGGAGCGCATGGACGTGGTGGAACGCTGCCACTCGAAGATGAAGCGTTACCGCAACCTCGTGAGCTACTACACGAACAAGAACATCTCCGTGAGTTACCTGCGTGCGAAAAAGAAGAACGACCTCGACCGCATCATGGGGCTGTACGGGAACATGAACGAAAGATACTGGTAGCCTATGAAGTTCGACAACCTTCATCAGATTTTACGTTCACTTTATGAGCAGATGATGCCGCTGTGTGGGGACATGGCTGGTGTGGCGAAAGGCATCGCCGGGCTGGGTGCGCTGTTCTACGTCGCCTACCGGGTATGGCAGTCGCTGGCGAGAGCTGAACCGATAGACGTATTCCCGATGCTCCGTCCTTTTGCCATCGGTCTGTGCATCATGTTCTTCCCGACTGTGGTGCTGGGCACGATAAACAGCATCCTCTCACCCGTCGTACAGGGCACGGCAAAGATGCTGGAGGCGGAAACGCTGGACATGAACCGATACCGGGAGCAGAAGGACAAACTGGAATACGAGGCGATGGTACGCAACCCCGAAACCGCCTACCTCGTGTCCAACGAGGAATTTGACAAGCAACTGGAGGAACTCGGCTGGTCGCCCTCCGACATGGTGACGATGGCGGGAATGTATATCGACCGGGGAATGTACAACATGAAGAAGAGCATCCGCGACTTCTTCCGCGAGATACTCGAACTGCTGTTCCAAGCCGCCGCCCTCGTGATAGACACCGTCCGCACCTTCTTTCTCGTGGTGCTGGCGATTCTCGGTCCGATAGCCTTCGCCCTGTCGGTATGGGACGGTTTCCAAAACACGCTCACGCAGTGGATATGCCGCTATATACAGGTCTATCTGTGGCTACCGGTATCGGACATGTTCAGCACCATACTGGCGAAGATACAGGTTCTGATGCTGCAAAACGACATCGAGCGGATGCAGGCAGACCCGAACTTCTCGCTGGATTCGAGCGACGGGGTGTATATCGTATTCCTCTGCATCGGCATCATCGGCTACTTTACCATTCCCACCGTTGCGGGCTGGATTATCCAAGCCGGAGGCATGGGCGGTTACGGTCGCAACGTGAACCAGATGGCGGGACGAGCCGGAAGCATGGCGGGCAGCGTGGCGGGTGCAGCCGCAGGAAACGCAGTCGGACGTGTCGGCAAATTGCTGAAATAATCAATGTGCAATCATAAATTGGAAAATATAAATGGAATTCAAATCACTTAGAAACATCGAATCGTCGTTCAGGCAGATACGCCTGTTCGGTATCGTCTTCCTCTCGCTGTGCGCCGTGGTGACGGTGTGGAGCGTGTGGAACTCCTACCGTTTCGCAGAGAAGCAACGGGAGAAAATCTATGTGCTGGACAACGGCAAGAGCCTGATGCTCGCCTTGTCTCAGGATTTGTCGCAGAACCGCCCGGCGGAGGCACGGGAACATGTGCGCCGTTTCCACGAGATGTTCTTCACGCTATCACCTGAAAAAAGCGCGATTGAACACAACGTGAAACGTGCCTTGCTGCTGGCGGACAAGAGCGTGTACCACTATTATTCGGACTTCGCGGAGAAGGGGTACTACAACCGCATCATCGCCGGGAACATCAACCAAGTGCTGAAGGTGGACAGCGTGGTGTGCGACTTCAACGCCTATCCCTACCGTGCCGTGACCTACGCCACACAGAAAATCATCCGGCAGAGCAACGTCACCGAGCGCAGCCTCGTGACCACCTGCCGCCTGCTGAACGCATCGCGGTCGGATGACAACCCGAACGGTTTTACCATCGAGGGTTTCACCATCATTGAGAACAAGGATTTACAGACTATCAAACGGTAACAGGACATGAAAAGTATCAGAAAATCAATGTGGGGCATGTATTGGAAACTCCACGACAAACGGAAACGCTTGGCGGCAAGTCTCAAAGGGTATCTGGACGGCTTGCCGCCGGAAACACGCCGCCGCATCGTGCTGGGGATGTTCGCCGCCTTCGCGGTGCTTGCCCTTTACACCTTCGGCAGAGCCGTCTATGACATCGGCAGGAACGACGGCTCACATATGGAAACGGGACACGCCGGACGGGTGGAACTGCCGACCCCGGCGGAAACAGGCAATCACTTAACACCTTATTTATATGGAACAGACAAAGAATGAACCGACGAAAGAGAACAAAGCTGCTCCCGAAACGGGGAAACCGAAAAAGGAGCGCGAACCGCTGACAGAGGCGCAACGGCTGAAACGGCAGAAGATGATCGTGCTGCCCGCTATGGTGTTGGTGTTCATCGGGGCGATGTGGCTGATATTCGCCCCGTCCTCCGGCAAGGAGCAACCGCCGGGAACGGACGGATACAACACCGAGATGCCCGACGCTGACAAGGCGAACCGGCAGATTATCGGCGACAAGCTGAAAGCCTACGAGCATGGGGAGATGGAAGAGCGTCAGGAGAGCCGCAACCGTGCCATCGGGCAGCTGGGCGACATGTTCGACCGCGAGATAGCGGGAACGGAGAACGGAGTGGACTTCGACCTCGCCAATCCGGGCGGCAAGGAAGAAAGGGCAAAGCCAGCCACGCCGCAGACCATCCAGTCCTCCGCAGCCGCCTACCGTGACCTGAACGCCACGCTCGGAAACTTCTACGACCAGCCGAAAAACGACAATGCGGAGATGGACGAATTGTTGGAGCGCATCGCATCGCTGGAGTCGGAACTGGAAAGCGAGAGGGGCAAGGCTTCCTCTATGGACGAGCAGGTGGCTCTTATGGAGAAGTCCTACGAGCTGGCGGCAAAGTACATGGGCGGTCAGAACGGAGGACAGCCATCGGCGGAACAGAGGGCAGAGCCAACTACCGTGCAGAAAGGGAAGAAGAACAAGGCAATGCCTATCAGACAGGTGGAGCATCAAGTAGTTTCTTCACTCTCACAGCCTATGAGTAACGCGGAGTTTGTCGCCGCCTTATCGCAGGAACGCAACCGGGGTTTCAACACGGCTGTCGGCACGGCGGAGGTATTGGACAGGAACACCATACCGGCGTGCGTGCATGGGGCGCAGAGCGTGACGGACGGGCAGACGGTAAGGCTGCGCCTGCTGGAGCCTATGGCGGTGGCAGGCAGGACAATACCCCGGGGTGCGGTGGTGGTCGGCACGGGCAAGATACAGGGTGAGCGGCTCGACATCGAGATTACCTCGCTGGAATACGACGGCACGATTATCCCCGTGGAGCTTGCGGTCTATGACACGGACGGACAGCCCGGCATCTTCATCCCGAACTCGATGGAGATGAACGCCGTCCGGGAGGTCGCCGCCAACATGGGCGGCTCGCTGGGAAGCAGCATCAACATCTCCACCAATGCCGGGGCGCAGCTCGCCTCCGACTTGGGCAAGGGGCTGATACAAGGCACGAGCCAGTACATCGCCAAAAAGATGCGAACCGTCAAGGTGCATCTGAAAGCCGGGTACAGGGTCATGCTTTACCAAGAAAAATATTGAAAACAATAAAAATTACCACTAAAATCCAAAAGTAATGAGAAAAGTAATCATCATGTTTGCCCTCGCTATGGGCATCATAACTGCCAACGCGCAGGAGAATGTAACCGTTGAAACGACCAACGGAAGTGAACAACCGACCTTGACGAAGGAGGTCTATCCGCAGAAGGAGGCGGACGGCGACCTATATCACGGGCTGTCACGCAAGCTGACCTTCGACCGCATGATACCGCCGCACGGTCTGGAAGTGACCTACGACAAGACCGTCCACGTCATTTTTCCGGCGGAGGTGCGCTATGTCGATTTAGGCTCGCCCGACCTGATTGCCGGGAAAGCCGACGGAGCGGAGAACATCATCCGTGTGAAGGCTACCGTAAGGAATTTTCCCAACGAAACGAATATGTCCGTCATCACGGAGGACGGCAGTTTCTACACCTTCAACGTGAAGTACGCCGCCGAACCGCTGTTGCTCAACGTGGAGATGTGCGACTTCATCCATGACGGCAGCACGGTGAACCGCCCGAACAACGCGCAGGAAATCTATCTGAAAGAGCTGGGCAGCGAAAGCCCGATGCTGGTGCGCCTTATCATGAAGTCCATCCACAAACAGAACAAGCGCGAGGTGAAGCATATCGGCTGCAAGCGTTTCGGCATCCAATACCTGTTGAAAGGCATCTACACGCACAACGGCTTGCTTTATTTCCACACGGAGATAAAGAACCAGAGCAACGTGCCTTTCGATGTGGACTACATCACTTGGAAAATCGTGGACAAGAAGGTTGCGAAGCGTACTGCCGTGCAGGAGCAGATTATTCTGCCGCTCCGCGCGCAGAACTACGCCACCCTCGTGCCGGGCAAAAAGAGCGAGCGCACGGTCTTCACGATGGCGAAGTTCACCATCCCCGATGACAAGTGCCTCGTGGTGGAATTGAACGAGAAGAACGGCGGCCGTCACCAGTCCTTCGTGATTGAGAACGAGGATTTGGTACGCGCGGGTACCATCAACGAACTTCAAGTACGCTGACCATGAGAAAGTACATCGCAATAATCATCGCGTCGCTTGCCCTTTTTACAGGGCAGGCGCACGCCCAGCGGTGTCTGCCGAAGATGCAGGGCATCGAGGTGAGGGCGGACATGGCGGACGGCTTCAATCTCGGCGGCAAGGACGGCGGGTACAGCTTCGGGGCGGCTCTCTCCACCTACACGAAGAAGGGGAACAAGTGGGTGTTCGGTGGCGAATACCTGTTGAAGAACAATCCCTACAAGGACACCAAGATACCCGTGGCGCAGTTCACGGCGGAGGGCGGCTATTACTTCAAGATACTGTCGGACGCCCGAAAGATTGTTTTCGTCTATGCCGGGGCTTCGGCTCTCGCCGGATATGAGGCGGTAAATTGGGGGAAGAAGGTGCTGCATGACGGCTCCACGCTGCACGACCGGGACGCCTTCATCTACGGCGGTGCGCTGACGCTCGATGTGGAGTGTTACGTGGCAGACCGTATCGCCCTGCTTGCCAACCTGCGGGAGCGTTGCCTTTGGGGTGGCGACACACGGAAGTTCCACACGCAGTTCGGGGTCGGTATCAAGTTCATCATCAACTGACACGGGCATGGAAAGGACGGAAATAGATGCTGTCAGAAGGATGCCGCTTGCGGATTTTCTCGCACGGCTGGGGCATGAGCCTGTCAGAAGGAGCGGTAACGAGCTGTGGTATCTTGCCCCGTACAGGGGCGAGCGCACATCCTCTTTCCGTGTGAACGTGGCGAAACAGCTCTGGTACGACTTCGGTTTGGGCAAGGGCGGCGACATCTTCACGCTTGCCGGGGAGTTTCTGCAAAGCGATGACTTCATGAAGCAAGCGAAGTTCATAGCGGAAGCCGCCAATATGACGGTTGCCGGATGGGAAAAGCCCGTCTATCTCTCGAAGCCGACCGAATCCGTTTTTGAGGATGTGGAGGTCGCTCCGCTGCTCCGCTCACTGCTGACGGAGTATTTAGAGGAACGGGGCATCCCTTACGCCATCGCATCCCGTCACTGCTGCCGCTTGAACTACGGTGTGCGTGGGAAACGGTATTTTGCCGTTGGCTTTCCGAACATGGCAGGTGGCTATGAAGTCAGAAGCCGATATTTCAAGGGTTGCATACCTCCGAAGTCTGTATCACTGGTAAAGGCGAATGACATCCCGGCTGACGAGTGCCTCGTGTTCGAGGGCTTCATGGACTTTCTCTCTGCCGTGACGCTTGGTGTAACCGGTAACGCTGACTGTCTTGTGCTGAACTCAGTCGCCAACGTGGAGAAGGCGGCGGGATTGCTGGACGGATACGGGCGCATCGGCTGCTTCCTCGACCGTGACGAAGCCGGACGGCGGACGCTTGCCGCACTTACCATGCGATACGGGGAACGTGTCACCGACCGTTCCTCCCTCTATGACGGTTGCAAGGACTTGAACGAGTACCTGCAACTGACAACGAAAAAACAGAAAAACAACCATCTAAAAATCGAAGAACAATGAACATACTGAACAACAGAAACAAGAGAACATCAATATTCAAGGCAGTGGCGTTATGCCTGATAGCCGCCATGTCATTCACCCTCGTGTCATGTGACGATGACATGGACATCCAGCAGTCCTATCCCTTCACGGTGGAGGTCATGCCCGTGCCGAACAAGGTAGTAAAGGGGCAGACAGTGGAAATCCGCTGTGAACTGAAAAAGGAGGGCGACTTTTCGGGTACGCTCTATACCATCCGCTATTTCCAGTTCGAGGGGGAAGGCTCGCTCAAAATGGATAACGGCATCACCTTCCTGCCTAACGACCGCTACCTGCTGGAGAACGAAAAATTCCGCCTGTACTACACGGCGGCGGGTGATGAGGCGCATAATTTCATCGTGGTGGTGGAGGATAACTTTAGCAACTCCTACGAACTGGAATTTGACTTCAACAACAGGAATGTAAAGGACGACGATCTTACCATCGTTCCCATCGGCAACTTCAGCCCCTTGTTGAAATGATGCGTGTATTCATGACAATGCTCTGTTCACTTCTGACGGTCTGTTCTGTGTCCGCGCAGATCAGCCGCCAAGAGGGAACGGACGGGCAGGCGGCAATCTACCGACTGCCGCTTATGGAACGTGCTTTTTTATGCTGCCGCTACTTTGAAGGCTGGCACTCAGAAAAACACTACCCATACGTCGGTTGGGGTCACAAACTTTTGCCAAACGAGAAGTATTCGGCACGAACCATGACAAAACGGGATGCGGATGAACTTTTGCGGAAAGACCTGCGCAAATTTGTCGCCATGTTCCGTAAATTCGGGGTTGATTCGATTTTGCTTGGCACGTTAGCTTACAATGTGGGACCGGCGAAGCTGTTAGGCAGCAAAACAATCCCCAAAAGCACCTTAATCAAGAAGCTGGAAGCTGGTGACAGGAACATCTACCGTGAGTATATAGCCTTCTGCAACTACAAAGGAAAACGCCACGCCATGCTGCTCAAACGGAGAAAGGCGGAGTTTGCGCTGTTGTATATCCCATAAAAGGACTGACAAAACTGGCAAAAGACGTGCCATATTTAACTTGGCACGTCTTTTGCTCTATCACTTGATAGATTATCGTAGGATTTTCTCGTTAATTGACATCGTTGAGCCATTTTTGCCTATCGGTTTCCAAATAACACTTCAAGTTGTAAGTGTTGTGAGAGCAATACAAAACATAGTTATTAACCATAAAAAGTATAGCGAAATTATGAAGAAAGTATTTAGGAAAATTCAGAAAGGAACAACAAAAATGATTGAACGTATCAAATCGTTGGGGGAAATGGAGACGAAGCAGAAATGTGTAGTTCAACGGTTCGAGATTATCATTCCCCTCCACCAAAAAATAACGACCCAATATATAGCCTCCGCAAGTTTTACTTGCGGATTTTTTAGTTATCGCAGATTGGACAAAGGTTTCTTTGCTACTTTCTTTGTCCGCCATCATGCTCACTGAAAGAAAGTAGGGCGGCTCTCGCCGCCCCGCCACTCAAAAGCGTGTGTAAAGTCCCGTCACCATCGTGAACATTTCCTCCAGCATATCAAAATAGATACCCTCGTGTACGGCAATGTCCTTTGTCTTGCACTCAAAGGTCTTTTTGCTGAACGTCCTGCGGTAGAAGCGCATATTGTAGAGGTCTGCCCCTTCGTCATAGATGATGTCAAGGCGGTTGGCACTTGTTTTGTTCCTTGCAAGGCTCATCCGTAAGCCGTTGCCCATATCTATGAAATCACGGCTACCTGTCATGGCGGTGAAGCGTTTTCCGCCTATCTGCTGTAATATCGTCTTGGCTATCATATCTTTTGTTTTTAGGGTTTTAAGTATTGGCGGTGCGGACACCGCCATCCCGTTCAAAATTCTCGCATTTCGGAAATGGGGGTCTGCCGTTGTAGCCACTCTTTCACACATTCCATATTGTACTCGCTCGTGATGACTGCCGTATGGCTGTCGGTGGCGGTGAAACGTGTGCTTTCGTAATCATCTATCCACCCCTTGAGGGTGTCCGTTCCCCACGCTCCGGTATCGTCAAAGATACCGTCCAATGCCGTGATAGGTTCGCTGAACTTGACTATCAGCGTTTGATAGGTCGTGTTCATAGTCTGTCCTCCTTTCCCTTCTTTGCGTTCAGCCACTTGTCCCGTGCGGCTCGGCACTCGTCCAACGTGGGTTTGACACAAGAGAACAATTCTCTGTCTATGGGGTGGCGGTAGTCGTACTGCACAAGTGTCCGCCTGCGTCTTCCGATACCCGATTGGAAACGCTCGTATTTCTCCGTACCTGCTTCCGCGCAGGTGCTTACTCCGTTGATGGTCATTCGTGTTGTCATAATGTTGCTTTTTAGATGGTTAAAAATGTACTGACAGAACTCTGTTCTTCATCACCATTTCGGGGTTGCTTGTGTAGCGTTGGTGCAGGTAGAAATGGTGTGAGCCGAAGCCGTAAAGGAAAAACTTGTCAAGTTCGTGCTTCTCGGCAAACTCCTTTACGCTCTTTCTCAATTCCCCCTCACTCGTTGTGAGAGTGAGGAGGTTCACAAATTCAAGGAACATCGTGGGGATTGCATCATCCCACACACAAATCATACTTTCAATTCTTACTTCCATATCAATGTTGTTTTAGGGGTTATGCTATGCCGCTTTCATCCGCTCACGGATAAGGTTGGCGTTCTTGTTCACAAGGTCTATGATGCGCTCGTGATATTCGGTGTCCTGGTTGTGCTTGCCGTGGCACTGCACCACTTCGAGGGTTCGCAAGTCCACCTCTACGGTTTCAATAATCTCATCGCCAATCCTTGCCGATAGTATGAGGGTGTCGGCTTTCTTGTAGTATCCACTGCCAAACACGCAGATGCCCTGCGTCTTGCCCTCGTTGTAATACTCGTCTATGCTTTCAAGCACCTTGACGATTATTTCCTCGTCCGTGATTACCAAGCCGAAGAATTTGGATTTGTTGGCGATGAAATCCTCCGCATCTTTCTTTCGTTGGAGTTGTCGCTGTTGCTCACGCTCACGCCTTTCAATCTCCCAACGGCGTTGCTCTGCGGCTCTTTCCTTCTCGTGTATGGCTTCAATTTTTCGGGTTGCGTTGTCGTGTGCCGCCATGAAATCTTCGGGACAGATGTTCTTCGGGTTACGGAGGTCTTGACCGAGTTTTTTGAGCATACGCAGATAGTCGCACCACATTGAGAGGTTGTCTATCTGATACTTGTGACGCTTGGCAATCAGATATGATGCCCAACATTCATCGGCAGTACGGGTATTGAAAAGAAAGTGTTTCATGACCTCAATCTCACCGCCTTTCATAAGGGTTTCAATTCTTGGGTCTGAAAGCAAGGCTTTGAAAAGACGCACGGGGGAGATGCCGTGGAAATCGCCCTTGAAGCCGTTACGTCTGAGTTGGGGCAATATCCTCATCTTTGGATATGCACAGCTTCTTGCCACCACATCATCGTATAGGCTGTTGTGCGGTCTTACCTCCATATCGCTGCCTAATGCCCACACATCGCAATAGCAGAAAAGGAAGCCACGGAGCAACGCCATGTCCGTAACCTTGCCGTCGGGTGAAATCCAACGCTGCACGACCTCGTGGCAGTAGAAACGCATCGGTTCGCCTTTCCTGCTCTCGCATCTGACCTGCGCCACGCGGATTACCTGATACCCTTTGCAGGTGGTTATCACGCTGAAATTCTGCGTTTCCTTGTAGATGCGTCTGCGTGTGTCCTGCACTTTGAGTTCGGCATGGCATTTGGGGCAGGTGCAGCCTTCAAGGGTGTCGCATAGTCCGCTGTCGCTGTGCCACTCGTGACCGCAGTCGGAACAGGTGATGTTCCCTTTCTTGGTGCGGTAGCCGATATGCTCAACGCAGTGGCGGTATGCCCAATCTATTTGTGTCGCTGATATGGGGCGAAGGTTGGCGGAAAGTCTTGCCACCTCTTTCTGTATCTTGGTCTTCGGTTTCATAAGCCTAAATCAAATAATGAGGGTTGGGGTTGGTTTTCTTTTCTCGCTGACGGTCTGTGGCGGTTCTGCAACTTGCGGAGTTCCTCCTCTTGGTATTTGCGGACAGCGTTCTGACGTGCCTCCGCCTTTTCCTCTGCCGTGAGTTTCACAACGTGGTTCACAACCACTTGGCAGTCCATCGGTTTGCCCACCTCTATCTCGTTTTCCTCATAGTAGTGGATGGCTTGCCCGAATATCTCTCCGTCCGTGAAACCGTTGCAACCGCTTTTCTGCACATAGTTCAGAATGTGGGTCACGCACTCGTCCATGTTCTTGGCAGGGTTGCGGTACTTCTTTGCAAATAGCGCATCTTCCTCCGCACGCTGTTCCAAGTACATATATATCGTTCTCTTGAAATGGTCTGTTCCTTTCATATCGCTGTCATTTTTAGATTATCTGTTTCAGTATCTCTCTCCAATAGGTCGGCTCTACCTCGCTGAGAAGGAAGTCCATGAAATCCCTCCGTGCGTCCTTGTTCAGTTCGTGGTACAATCTTCGGAAAGTTTCAAAATTGCCGTTGATGTACGTTTCCACCATATACACGAAGATGTTGTCCACCTCGTAATATCTGCACTGCTGCGCTGCCGTCTTGCTGTTTCTTTTTGCCATGTCGGTAAGGGTTAAAGGGTGAATAACCAAAGGATGAAGCCAAAGAAGGCAATGGTGGAAAGGATAGCCACGATTACACCTATCGCCACTCGGAACACTCCGTTTACAATCTCTCTGATGATGCCCCAAAGGATGCCGAACACCCCGAAGGCGGTGCGCATCATCAAGCCGCATATCGCCAACCCGATGTGTTGCGCCATTTGTCTGAAATTTGCCGTTGCCGTCATATCTTCGCTGTTTTTGATTTTTTTGTTTTTAATGCGGATTCAAGAGCTGAGGGAGTTGAGTTTCAAACTATCTTATCTGCCTCTCGTTTATCCGACATTTTTTTTATGCGTCTTTCTGTCGCATCGGTCGTTTTCGTTTCGGGTGCTTGAAAAGGTAGGGATTAGGGAATGCAAGGTTTTTCGGTCAAAATACTACCCGCAGGGCTGGAGATTTTTACCGAAAACAGGAGGCTTGACCTTGCTTTCCCGTCCAATCCCGGAATTACCTTTGCGCCCAGAACGAAAATGACTGACTGATGCGGCTTACTGAAAGGCGCAAAATGGAGGTAAACGAAAACAGAGGCAGATTGTGTAGAAAAAAACTTCAGGGGAAAATCCGTAAAAAAAAGAATCACCAAAAGGAAAAAGACATCACCGGAAGCGTGAAAAGGGCAAACCACAACAAAGGAAGTATGATTGTTTCCGATCCGACGGAACTTGTTCAGCCGGGTGGCAACAATCATTCTTCCCGGTTTGTCCGGCTGTGTGTGGGCGCCTGTTTCATTCATGGGGCAGGCTGACACACTCTGCATTCACTTTCCGCTTCCGGCAAAAGAGACAGCGAAAAAAGAAAAATCATTTGAAAACCCGTAAAAGCACCTCTTGGCATAGGCGCAAAAGAAAGGGGCATTGCTTCATCTGTCTAAACATCGTTTAGGCGTGAGGCAATGCCCTTTTCTCCAGCTATGCGGTAGTCGGCACACGTTTGTTCCAAACTCGTTTTGGGCAATGGTGTGCCGACGGACAATACCGCTTTTACGGAAAATTCTTATGAATGAGGGGATAAAAAACGGGAGTTTATATCAAAATCTCGAATTAAATAGCTACTTTTGCATACGAAGAGTTCTTTGAAGGTTACGCAACGCGCAGAAGGATAATGCAGTAGATAACTAACTAAATCGTAACCTATTACTATCAAGAGCAATTAACCTACGCTCATTTCCAATAAATTACACTCTTTTCGTAACTTCATTCTGCAAACATACAATATTTTTATAAGATTATGGATAATTGATAGTTATTGTTTTTTAAAAGTTGATTGTTGTTGCGAGAGTCTAGAATAAAAAATGAGGTTGTGCAGTTCACATTTTGACAACCTCTATCAAAAACACTTTATTTTCCAAACAACTCCGGTGGAATTATTCCCTTCCAAGGTTTAACTCATCGTTGTAATCTGTTTCATTCAGATGCTGTTCATAATTTAATTTGCAATTCCATATAAAAAATAGGTTCCTTTGTTACAAAACTTTCTATTGGCAATCGAAAGTTTCTCTATTTATATCATATTTTTTTGTATATTAGCAATATATATAAAGAGAGGAAGATTGTGTGGATAAAAGTCTATTACGCTAAGTTATTTATGAGCAGAGAAACGAGCAAGGTGTTTGTTGCCGGCAGTAATGCCAATCTACTTAGTAAAGAGTTGGGCACTTTTCTTACTGGCAGATATGTCACTATGGAACTTTATCCTTTTTCTTTCCATGAATTCCTGAAACTAAAGCAAGTAGCAATAAAACAAGATACATTTTATGCTGCAGAAGGCAAGGTGCTACTCCTTAGTGAAATACAAAAATACCTAGGAATAGGAAACTTTCCTCAATACATTCAGTCAGATAATGATAACTACTTGCTTTCACTCTATACCGACATCATTTATAAGGATGTAGTGGCGAAACAAGATAAGCAATGAAAGGCAGCTTGGAGAGATGATGTATTATTTGGCAAGTAACGCTACTCATCGCTTTGCGTACAATTCTGTAACTAAGGCTGTCGATGTTAAAAGTCCGGACACGATAAAATCATATATAGGATTTGTGGAAGATACTTACTTGGTACGACAACTATCAATTATCTAAAGGCATAATTATTACTTTGGAAGACGAGGAAGAAATAACCGTTAATCCCCGGCAACAGATTTCTATACGTCCTATTTGGAAATGATTGTTGCAGAAATAAAGTGGAAAAGATAGAATAACAAAAGCCGCTTACTTCACAGTGAACGGCTTTTAAAACACTTTATTTAGAAAACACCCTATCAAATAGAGATGTTTTGAAAGTTCATAAATCAGATATACTCCTTCTTACAGACTTATTTATAAGCAGGATTCTGATCATTATTTGTCAGTTCTCCATTAGCATCAATCTCTGCTTGCGGAATAGGTAATTCAAATCTATCAGAGCCAGCAGGAAGGTCTAATTGACTAGTCCACAAATCGTGTCCGTCAACTCCAGTTCTTGTCAATGCCAAACCTCTACGTTTCATGTCGAATAGGCGATGTCCCTCTGCAAATAATTCACGCCTTCTTTCTTGTTGTATCTCATCTGCTAAACCGGCATCCGTTCCACTATATTTATCCAATCCACGAGCTATCCGAACAACATTTAATGCTTCTTTAGCCACATCATAATGCTGTTTGTCAGCAGCTAATTCAGCAATAATAAGATACATCTCAGAACCACGCAGCATATTGAAAGAGCCTTGTCCCATTTCATTGTTACGACTATGAATCTTTGTTGTCAAGTATCCTGTTTCACTGATATAATCGTTTGTTTCAGAATCTTTCGGGAACTGAGTTTTGCGTATATCTTTATCTTCCATTAGATTAATCAAAGCCTTTGAAACTCGTAATGAGCTATAACCAATAACAGCATCTTCATAATCATCTCCACACAAATACCAGAAAGAGGGTAATGAAAGATAGAATTGATTATCATCAGTTGGACATTCGAAAGCCCAAAGTGTTTCTGAGTTAACTTCACAGAAATCAGCTGTGTAAACTGCCGTATTCATCAAATTAACACCTTTCAATGCAGCATTGGCATGTTTGATGCCATTTGTTTCATCACCTAAATCCAAATACAAACGTGCAAGAATTCCATGAGCAGCATTCGCACCGATATATGCCTTGGATGAAGAAGAATGCTGGTCCAACAATCCACATGCTTTTTCCATGTCAACGACAAGTTGATTATAAACATCTTTTACCGTAGCACGAGGAAGGTCTTCTGTTCCAGAAGAAATACGTAAAATTATGCTCGGATTATCCGGGTACTTGTTCACAGGTTTGGCATACATTCTTACTAAGAAATGATAAGTATAAGCTCTTAGAGATAGCGCTTCACCTTCAATTCTGTTACGCTCTGCACTTTCTGCCAGGTTTCCGATATTATCCAAAATGGCATTCGTATTATCTATGATACTGTAACATCCCTTCCACGGGTCATCAGTATAGGTACTTCCTGGAGAAACTGTATATTGATAAGGAGACACAAAACGTCCATAATTGTAGTTGGGGTCAGGTGTCACCAATGCGTCATCTCCCATAATGTCAGGCAAGAAGAAAATATATTGGTTGGTCATATGAGCCAACCAGCCATTGGTCAACCAGTCATAAGCACCGGTCAACACTTGCTGCGCACCGTCTATCGTAGTAAAGGTGTTAGAATCGGACATTTGGTCCGAAGAAGTAGTATCCAAAAAATCATCACCGCAATTTGCTAAGCTAAGACCTATTGCAAGTGCTATTATAGTTTGCTTTATTCTATTCATCGTAATCTCAATTTTAAATTAGAAACCAACATTTATACCAAATAAGATTGTACGAGGCAATGGAACCGTACCTGCACCGTCCAATACTCCGGTTACACCTCCCAATTCCACATCGTAACCTTTGAAACTACCATCCAAGTTCCATACACAGATATTCTCCAGACTTCCAAAGAAACGTACTGTCTCCAACTGTATCTTCTGTGTCCATTTTTTTGGTAGAGTATAACCTAAGTTGATATTTTTAAATTTAATGAAATCTGCATCGTGCAAATAGCGGCTTGATGTAGAATGAGAACTTGAAGTGTTATTGGGCAAGAATGCAGGATTCGGAGCGTTTGGATTCTCTTTTGTCCAATAATTCGCTTGATCTTTGATGGCTTGATAACCGTTGTTGTTACCATCATTCAGCAAATTGGCTTCGTACGCATCATATATCTTTCCTCCAAAACTATAAGTAAAGAGGAATGAAAGGTCTAATCCTTTAAATGTAAATGTGTTATTCAAACCTCCAAATACATTGGGAAGTGCAGAACCAAGTTTGTATTTGTCTGCAGTAGAGTAAGTTGAAGTGGTAGTTCTTTCACCTGTCGGATTACCTTTATCATCTTTTACGTCTTTATACCAAAGTGGAGCACCGGTTTCTTTATCTACTCCGGCCCATTCTTGCATGTAAAATTCATAAAGGCTGTAGCCTACCGTACGAACTTTTGTACCAACAACTTCCTGTTCTTCGGGATAAGAAGTGATTTCATTCTTGTTAAAAGAGATATTGAAGTCGGTTCCCCAATTAAAGTCTCCGGCTTGAATATTCAGGGAATGCAAATCTACTTCTATACCAGAGTTACGCATACCACCCAAATTAGACATAATTATGTCCAACCCCGTAGAACCGGCTAAAGGTTTTTCCAATAACAGTTCATCAGAGTTTTTGATATAATAGTCAATGGATCCATGCAGGCGACTGTTAAGTACTGCAAAATCCAATCCCACATTGAAGTTTTTGGATTTTTCCCATGACAAATCAGGATTTGCTAATTGAGAATGTCTGAAGCCAGACTCTCCGTTATAATTGGCTCCACCTTCATAGAAAGCTTGGTAACCATATAAGTAATCAGATGTTTTGTTACCTGAAGTACCATAGCTGGCACGTAGTTTCAAGTCATCGATCCAGGTAATATATTTCATGAAGTTTTCTTCGCTGACGCGCCAATTTAATCCGACACTCCAAAATGTACCATAACGATGTCCCGGTGCAAAACGTGAAGAACCATCGGAGCGAATACTGAATGAGGCAAAATATTTATTCTGATAATCATAATTTAATCGACCAAAATAAGAAAGCATGCGCTCTTTATCTGTTACAGAACCTACTTCTTGCGGAGTAGCAGCTACATTCAGCTCTGTCAAACCACCAATCGGAAATTTTGTTCCTTGTGCATAAGTGCGCTTGTACTCTTTATTATAGATTTCATAACCAGCCAATACCGAGAAGTGATGGTCTTCCTTTATGTTGAAATTATAATTTAATGTACTGGTCAATCCAAAAGTGTTGTTCCAAATGGCATATTTGTACAAGCGTCCTTGTGCAGCTTTACCATTACCATGCTCCGCATTATACCATTGCGTTTCATCCAAATTAATATAATCATATGAAAGACTTGTTTTCCAATGAACTCCATAAAAGTTGAAATCCACGTAGGGATTTACCAAAACACGGTATGTGTTAGTTGCATATTTGTCAGTTTGTGCAAATGATATAACATTCATATCCTGAAATATGGGATTCTTGAAGTTATAAAGAGGTTTGCCATTCTCATCATATTGCATTTGGAAATTTTCATCCAAATCATATACTGGAACAGCATTGGGTAGGAAAATACCATTAGTCAAAGGACTAGCACCACCACCTCCACCTACAGGAGTGTTTTGTTTTGCCAAAGAGAAAGTGGAATTGATACCCATACTGAACCAAGGTTTAATTTCCGTTGAGACATTTGCACGACCTGAATATCGTTCAAAATCCGAACCAATCACAATACCCTCTTGATTCATATATCCCATAGAAATGAAGTATTTTGATTTCTCGTTTCCTCCATTTACACTGATATCGTATTCTTGTGACATCCCGGTTCTGAAGACTTCATCCAACCAATCGGTATCAATCATCAATTGAGCGCCAGATGTCAAGTCGCCAGAAGCATCCAGAGGGTTAGCAACATTATATGGATTTCGCCCATACATGCTTTGTGTGGATTTGTTGGCTGCAGCAGAAGCTTCTTCTGAGGACATGCCTTTAGCAATATTATTATTATAGAAGCCTCCATAATACAGAGCATAATGTTCGGAGGCATTCATCAAATTATAACCACCAGAAGGGAGTTTGGAAGATGACATTTGAGCTTTAAAGCTAACCTTGGCTTGTCCTTTTTTACCCTGCTTCGTTGTAATCAGAATAACACCATTGGCCGCACGTGATCCGTACAGAGAAGCAGCAGAAGCATCTTTTAAGATGGTAATAGACTCAATATCATTCGGATTTAAGTTTGAAAGTGGATTTGCACTTGTCCCATATTTACTGGTATTTGCAACTTCACTTAAGTTTGCAGCTTCAATAGCAACTCCATCTATAACATAAAGTGGGGTACTTGAGGCAGACATAGACCCGATACCACGAATACGTACCTGTGTAGACGAACCCGGTTGACCGGAGACACTTGCGATCTGCAGCCCAGGAGACAATCCTTGTAATGCTTTTTCAAATGAAGTAACTGGAAGCTTTTCCATATCACTGGATTTGATAGTAGCAACAGAACCTGTTAGTGAGTTCTTCTTTGCAGTACCATAAGCTATGACTGTTACTTCATCAAGAATTTCACTGTCGGACTTTAAGATGACTCTTAAAGAAGGTGCGACAGCCACCTCTTGCGTTTGCATACCAACATACGAAATTAGCAGAGTTTTCGCGGAACTACAACACTCTTATTTTATTAATAATCAAGCGATTATACCATGTGATAGAAATCACTATAGCGAAATTTCCTTTCTCACAAGGTGTATGTATAGGGGTACAATGTATAAAACCTTACTGCTGTGATACTATTTGTTGGATTAATGACTTGGTTATCATATGTATATCATAAAGTTAATACGTTGCTTAAAGATTTTAAATGATTCTTCCTCTTATATGAAGAATATCTTTTGTCAACATCTATCATCCTAGCTGCTTTCAATGAAGCATTTACTCTACATTGTCATTTTATTAGCGAAAGTACTAAAGTCTATGTAAAAGAATATTTCAATAGCTTCAAAAAACAGTAAACTCAAAACTTTGTGATTAGCTAAACAATCAAGACAACTGTTGTTTCTTCATAACAGTTTTCATCATTTTTGCTTCCACACTTCCACCCGCTCCTTGTATCCCTCTATTCATCGGCATTACAGACGCTGTGGAAGCAATGCAAAAGTGTGGAAGCAAAATTTGCTTCCACACCTCCAATCAGTCTTAAATATTGATAACACACCAATGTCAATCTTCTATTTACACTATACTATACTTAATTGATTCTCAGCAATTTCTCACTGCAAAACTTTGCAAACCTATTGCAGCGATACTGCAAAGCTGTTGCAGTGATACTGCAAACTAATATGCAGTGCGGCTGCAAACTAATATGCAGTGCGGCTGCAAGCAATATGCAGTGATACTGCAAACAATTTGCAGTAGTACTGCAAAACGTATGCAGTGAGTTTGCAGCGAGCAGGCTGAAACTGAATAGTGAGTGAACAGACTTTAAAGGAGAAGTATATGACTAACGATATGAAAGTGTAGTATTGGCTATGCTAAGTTCGTGTTTTTTTAGGCAAAGGCATGAGTGCATGGTTCTTTTCTAAATCATGCACTATAGTCATATCCATTACATTTGTATACACTTGTGTGGTTTTAACACTTTTATGCCCCAATAATTTTTGCACCGTTGTAATGTTTACTCCATTATAAATCAATAGTGTTGCATTAGTATGGCGAGCAGTGTGAAATGAAATTTTTTTTGATAAACCAGCTAGGCGGGAAATCACAATTAAATCCTTGTTCACATTAGAGTTATCCCTTAAATGAAAGAAGCTTTGTAAGTCATCCCGATATTTGTCCAGAATAACAAGCCCTTTTCCTTCGAATAAGAGATAAAGAGGTAATCTGACTTCTGTACTCGTCTTTATGGATTTATAAATTAGCCAGGTTTCTTGACGAATCTTCACGATGTTATCGGGTGATAAACTGATAAAATCAGAATATCTCATTCCTGCATAGCAACAAAACAAGAATGCATCTAAAGTCTTTTGCAATTTAGTATATCTGCCAGCCAAGTTTAATTTCTCCAACTTCTCCAACTCTTCAGGAGATAAGTGCGTATGCTTGTTTTCTATAGTTTTAATTTTGTACTTTCGAAAAGCGTATTTTTGTATCTCCATATAATCCTTGTTGATGGCGACATTTATATGTCGCTTCAGATGCTTCATATGTTTGGCTATCGTATTTGTGTGATAACCTCTTGATTGCAAGAAATATTCAAAGGAGGATATGAATTCGAATGTTAAATCAGAAAAGGTTACATCCTTTTTGAACTGTTGTAATAATGAAAGAGTGGAGAGATGATTTCGTTTTGTACTTTCTTTTAGAGTAGAGTTTGCTATCTCTTGCCTAAAAAAAGGAATAAAAGAGGTTTTGTTTTCGCTTGTGCTCAAAACATCCTTTAGTAACTCTAATGAAATACGCCTTCCTTGCTGCCACAATTCCAACTCTTTTTTTTCTATCATAGCCATGAACTCATATATCAATCTATTCAGCGCATCTGCATTAGGATGATTCTTCACAATAAGCTTTTTATTGTCCCACTGTTCTGGCTTTAAATAAACTTTGGTTGAAAAATACTTTTTCTTTCTGTCCAAATAGGCTTCTACTTGCACTAATGCCATTCCTTTTTTATTCAGGCTTCTTTTTCTGTTGTACACTAGATTGTAAATAATTTTACTCATTTTACTTGATTTTAATTAATACCAATAACAAATAAGACGATATTCTGTGCTCGATGGGATTAGAATAAGAATTAATATCTTTAAAAAGTGTCTTTTTGTGTTTAGCTATTAATCGGTATTTAGCCTCCGGGAACTCTCAATTTGTTTCAAAATCAGGTCTGTTCTCTGTTTTAGCGGCTTATTTATTAACCATTTTGTTTTAAAATATGTGTATTTCTTGGAAAAATCATCCTAAAAGAGGGAATCATAGTGATAGTAAACATAAGCCAGTTTAGGTTTTTTAAGTGTGAAAAATCTGTTATTAAGCATAAAGCAGTATGTTTAATTAACAAATTGATAGATTTACAAGGTTTTTTCAATAAAATAGTTGTTCGTTTCAGTTTTATTAATATATTTGCACTTTGTTAGAGTAAAGAAACAATTAATGTAAAGTTAAACTTTAAGAGAGAATTTATGAAAAGAAAATTAATGCTGTTATTGGCCTGTCTTTTTGTCGGAATAGGCCTAGTAACTGCCCAAACCCAGAAGGTTACAGGTGTTGTAATTTCTGAAGAAGACGGGCAGCCAGTTATTGGAGCCTCTGTATTGGTAAAAGGTACACAAATTGGTGCTATTACCGGTGTAGATGGTGATTTTACATTACCAAACGTACCAAGTTCCGCGAAAACTCTGGTGATTTCTTATATTGGTATGCAGACCCAAGAAGTGGCAATAAAACCCAGCTTAAAAGTGGTGATGAAGTCTGATACTGAGATGCTTGATGAGGTAATGGTGGTTGCTTTCGGTACAGCAAAGAAGTCTGCATTTACGGGTTCGGCTAAGGTGGTTGGTACCGAAAAGCTGGAGCAGTCGCAAGTGACGAATGTTACTGATGCCTTGGCAGGTGCTGTGCCGGGTGTGACACTGACTTCCAATGACGGTGCTCCGGGTTCAAAGTCATCCATCAAGATTCGTGGTTTTAGCTCAATCAATGCAAAGAATGACCCTCTGATTATTGTGGACGGCGCTCCTTATAGCGGTGATATTAATAATATCAATCCTAACGACGTTGAGTCAATGACAGTATTGAAGGATGCGGCTTCCAATGCTCTTTACGGTGCTCGTGGTGCTAATGGTGTAATTATCATCACTACCAAAAGGGCCAATATGTCGGGAGAGGCTAAGGTGACTTTTGATGCTAAGTGGGGTGCTAACACTCGAGCGTTGCAGAAATATGAAGTGATTGACAATCCTGGCATGTACTACGAGATGCATTATCGTGCCATGAACAATTATTATAAGTCAACGGGAATGAATGACCAAGCTGCATGGCTTGAGGCAAACAAGAATCTGTTTGGCTCCAACGGTGGATTGGGATACAATGTATATACAGTTCCCGATGGGCAATTCCTCATCGGTCAGAACGGTAAACTTAATCCCAACGCCACATTGGGTAGAGTTGTGAATTATAAAGGACGTGACTATCTGCTGACTCCGGATGATTGGGAAGATGTGGGAATGCGTACCGGTCTGCGTCAGGAATACAACTTCTCGGTGAGCGCAGCCAATGAAAAGTCCTCTTTCTATGTTTCTTTAGGTTATCTTGGAAATGAGGGTATCACTGAAGGCTCTGACCTGAAACGTTTGACAGGCCGTTTGAAAGCCGACTATCAGGCAAAGAAGTGGTTGAAGATTGGTGGTAATATGGGATATGCACGTTTTGATTCTAACTCGTTGAGTAACAATGGTACCAGTTCGTCTACCGGTAATATATGGGCGTTTGTTACCCAAATGGCTCCCATCTATCCCGCCTACGTGCGCAATGCTGACGGCAGCATCATGGTGGATAATAATGGTATTGGAATGATGGACTACGGTAGTGGTATCAATGCAGGTATGCAGCGTCCTTTCATTGCTGATGCCAACCCTATTCTAGACAATAAACTAAATACCAGAAACTCTGAAGGAAATGCCATTAACGGCAACGCCTTTGTAGATATAACTCCTATAGAAGGCCTAAAGGTGACATTCAATGGTGCTTTCAACTTGGATGAGACACGTCATAGTTACGTTTACAATCCTTACTACGGGCAGTTCGACTCCACTGGCGGTACAGTGAGTAAGTATCATACACGTACTTACGATTACAACCTGCAACAACTTGTTTCTTATGCCCGTTCGTTTGGCGACAATAACTTCGATATTCTTTTAGGTCACGAATATTATGATTATCGCTACTATGAACTTGGGGCCAGCAAGTCGCAGATGTTCTCTCAAGGCAATAAGGAATTGGATGGTGCCATTATCGACGGACAAGGTGCTTCTTCCTATAAAGAGCGTCGTAACAATGAAGGTTTCTTCGGCCGTTTGCAATACAATTATGACGAACGCATCTTCGGCTCGGCTTCTTTGCGTCGTGATGCTTCCAGCCGTTTCCATCCGGACCATCGCTGGGGTACATTCTGGTCGGTAGGCGGTGCGTGGCTTATCAACAAAGAAAGCTGGTTTGATGCTTCATGGGTGCAGGAACTGAAGCTGAAGGCTTCTATTGGTTCACAAGGTAATGACAATATCGGTGACTTCCTCTATACGGATAGATTTAACATTATCAACTCTAACAACAGCCTTGGTACTTCATTTAAATCTAAGGGCACTAAAGACATCACTTGGGAAACCAACACTAACTTCAATATCGGTGCAGAGTTCCAGTTGTGGAACCGTGTAACCGGTAGCATCGAGTACTACAGACGTAAGACTTCGGATATGTTGTTCTCATTTACCGTGGCTCCATCATTGGGTTATGCTTCCTATATGGACAACGTTGGTAACATGGTCAATAGTGGTGTGGAAATGGACTTCAATGTGAATATCTTCGATACACGTAACTTTACGTGGGATGTGAATGTGAACATTTCAACCTTGAAGAACCGTATTACGATGCTTGATCCTGATAAGTTGATTACTACTGAGTATACAGCTGATGGAAAAGGATATAAGGGCTATTCTAACGGAAGCTTCTTCATTGGTGAGGATTTGTCTATGTTTACATGGCGCTTGAAGGAGTATGCCGGAGTGAATGAAAAGGGTGAGTCTTTGTTCTATAAGAATGTCAAGGACGAGGCCGGCAATATCACCGGACGTGAAACGACTACGAATCATGCTCAGGCTGACTATTACATCACAGAGGAAAGCTCAATACCTAAGGTGTATGGTGGTTTCGGTACCAAACTGAAAGTATATGGCGTGGACTTCGGCATAAACTTCACTTACCAGATTGGTGGTAAGCAATATGATGGTACGTATGCTTACTTTATGTCGTCACCTTATGGTACGGCTGGTTACAACTACCATAAGGATTTGCTGAACTCATGGACTCCTGAGAACACAAATACTAATATCCCTCGTTTCCAGATGAACGACCAATATTCAGGGGCAATGTCTACGCGCTTCTTGACAAATGCAAGCTTCTTGAATATCCAGAATATTAATGTGGGCTACACGTTACCTTCCAAGTGGACAAGAAAGTTGGCCATCAACTCATTGCGCGTGTATATGTCGGCAGAAAATGTTTTCTATTGGTCTAAACGTAAAGGGTTCGACCCACGTCAGTCATACGACGAGACAACCAATGCTACTTTCTATTCACCGATGCGTACCATCTCCGGTGGTGTGTCATTTGAGTTCTAAACCTAATATATAGATTACAATGATTATGAAGAAGAATATATTCAAACTATTTTCGGTTATGGTCGTATCGGCCACGGTATTGACCGGCTGTATAGAAGAGGTTTTTCCCGAAGATTCTACAGCGACCTCCGATCAGATTGGTGCATCGGCAACAGCGATTGAGGCTTCGCTTAATGGCTTGCCATCGCAAATGGTACAAGGCTATCTAGTGTACGGTAAGCAAACACATGAGACCGACCTTGCTTATCCCTCATTGATGTTGGCCCAGACAGAACTGCTGGGTGATGTCGTGGCTACGGATTACGGATATGACTGGTGGTGGCGCTTCAATGCCAATAATGGTATGAACGACACCGGCTATTATTCATATTTGCCTTACTTCACCCTATATAAGTTCGTTAAATCGGCCAATGACGTGATTGCGGCCGTTGATGTGACTGATCCCACAATTACCGATGAAATGCGTGGGCTTGGAAGTATAGCCCATGCTTTCCGTGCATTGGACTATTATACGCTGATGGTACTTTTCGAACCGGTAGAAAACATCTATACCGATTGTAGCAAGGTACTGGGGCTGACGGTGCCCATCGTGACTGAGGCAACAACTAACGACATTGCGAAGAGCAATCCGCGTGCAACCCACGAAGAATTGGTGAATTTCATTCTTGCCGACCTTGACAAGGCAGAGATAGGTCTGGAGTCTTATACACCTGTCAGTAAGAACTTCCCTGACTTGGCGGTCGTATATGGTCTGAAGGCCAAAGTATATATGTGGGATGGTCAGTTTGCTAAAGCGGCCGAGTATGCCCGCAAGGCTATTGATAAGTCGGGAGCAACACCTATGAGCGAATCACAGTGGCATAATCCCACTACCGGTTTCAATACGGCTACTTCTGCATGGATGTGGTACTTTCACCCCACGGCTTCCAATATGGGTAATCTTGCTAATTTCATTGGTCACATTTCCAATGAAGCGGATTGGGGATATGCTTCTTTGTCTAAGCTTCAGATGGCACGTTCACTTTATGACGCGATTCCTGCTACCGATTTCCGCAAATATTCTTACCTTGACCCGGACAGAAGTACTTACGCTTACCAGTCAGTGAGAGGCAATGCATGGCTGGATGAACAACCGGATTATATGTCATTGAAGTTCCGCCCCGTGGGTGGTGACTATAACACTTATTCTGTGGGTGCGGCTGCAGATATTCCCGTGATGCGTGTGGAAGAGATGTATCTCATAGAGGCTGAAGCAGTAGGTGCCAGCCAGAATGTGGCAGCAGGCGTACAGTTGTTGAATAACTTTATGAAGCAGTACCGCCAGAGCAATTACAATTTCAGTACGGGTGATTTGCGTAATTTCCAACTTGAGGTGTTGAAGCAGATGCGTATCGAGTTCTGGGGTGAGGGAATCGCATTCCCTACGGCTAAACGTCTGAAACCGGATGTCATTCAGAATTATGAGGGTACCAACTTTATAGAAGATATCTTCAAGATAAACTGTAAAGGTGTGAAGCCCAATTGGACATTGATGATTCCTAAGACCGAAGTCGATTCAAATACCGCCCTTCAGGGAATGAACAATCCGGACCCGTCCGGTGCTATTGCTAAACGTCCTACTCCGATAGGGGAGTTTGCACCGGGTAACAATTAACCAATGAACTAACTTTTAATAGAATTTGTATATGAATAAGATATTCAATAAATTGTTTTTGGGCTTGGCCGTATGCGGTTTGGCTATGACGGCTTGTTCAGACGGTGTGGAGTGGGAGCCTTCTCCGGTTCCTACCGAGGGTGTACAAGCTTATATTTATGCTGATAACACTGATTTGACTTATTATCCGAATGATGAACAGTTTTTTGTGGTCAAAATCGGCCGTCAGAAAACAGATGCGGCTGCATCTATCCACTTGACTACAGATGCAGAGAACGTAACAGTGCCGACAACGGTTGATTTTGCTGCCGGTGAAGCACTCAAAGAAGTAAAGATTGCGTTTGACATAGCTGTGGGTACTACTGCATCTTATACTATTGCCATTCCTGAGGAAGATTCCTATGTTTATGGCTCACCCAAGGTGACGGTCAATATAAAGCGTGACTATACTTGGCTCAATATAGGTACAGGCTACTATGCATCTCAATTATTTGGCGAGGGTTGGGATCAACCTGTACTGAAGGCTAAAGAGGCTAATATCTATAAGCTGGAAGATTGCATTACGAAAGGATATCCCATCATGTTTACGTTAAGCGATGACAATCAAGAACTGATAGGTTGGGATCCTCAACCTACTGGTTATGACAAGACGGACTATGGTATGCTATATTTTGCAGCTGCAGGTATGGAGCGTAAAGGGAACGTGTTGTCTTTCCCGATGCAGGGCTTAGTAATACTTGACGGTGGTAAATGGGGAGTACTGTATCAGGGATTCACGGAAACGTTGGAGATGCCGGAAGGGTTCTGATTATCCTGGCAATTAGATAACATGTAATTTGAAATGGCATGTAAGATGAAGTTCGACTTCATTTTACATGCCATTTTTCTATTGTATCTGTTTTTATTTTATTCCCCTTTTTAAGGCGCTTCCGCCAAAATTATTTATATTTGCTGCCCGAACCAACAATACGTATATATAATAAGGTATAGAAACTATGAAAGAATTTGTAATCTCCGAAGCGCAGGCAGAAACAGCGGTATTGGTAGGTCTTGTCACGAAGACTCAGGATGAGCGTAAGACCAATGAATACCTGGACGAGCTTGCATTCTTGGCTGAGACAGCCGGGGCGGAAGTAGTGAAGCGGTTTACCCAAAAGCTGGATGCAGCGCATTCCGTGACTTATGTCGGCAAGGGCAAGCTGGAAGAAATTAAAGAGTATATCCGGAATGAAGAAGAAGCCGAACGCGAAATCGGCATGGTGATTTTTGATGATGAACTCTCCGCCAAGCAGATACGCAATATAGAAGCTGAACTCAAAATCAAGATACTGGACCGTACGTCCTTGATTCTCGATATCTTTGCCATGCGTGCCCAGACTGCCAATGCAAAAACGCAGGTGGAGCTGGCGCAGTATAAGTACATGCTCCCCCGTCTGCAACGTTTGTGGACCCACTTGGAACGCCAGGGTGGTGGCTCCGGTGCCGGTGGAGGTAAAGGTTCCGTGGGACTTCGCGGTCCGGGTGAAACGCAGCTGGAAATGGACCGCCGTATCATCTTGAACCGTATGTCATTGTTGAAGGAGCGTTTGGCTGAGATTGACAAGCAGAAGTCTACCCAGCGGAAGAACCGCGGACGCTTGATTCGTGTGGCATTGGTGGGATATACCAATGTAGGAAAATCCACATTGATGACTTTGCTTTCGAAAAGTGAAGTCTTTGCAGAGAATAAGCTGTTTGCCACGTTGGATACTACGGTGCGTAAGGTGATTATTGAGAACCTGCCGTTCCTGCTATCCGATACGGTGGGCTTTATCCGTAAATTGCCGACGGATTTGGTAGACTCCTTCAAGTCTACTCTGGATGAGGTACGCGAGGCGGACTTGCTGTTGCATATCGTAGACATCTCTCATCCGGATTTTGAAGAACAGATAGAAGTTGTGAACAAGACGTTGGCAGATATCGGTGCCGCCGGTAAGCCCATGATTCTTGTATTCAATAAGATAGACGCTTATACTTATATAGAGAAAGCGGCTGACGACCTTACCCCCAGAACCAAGGAAAACTTGACACTCGAAGAACTGATGAAGACGTGGATGGCTAAGATGGAGGATAACTGCCTCTTTATTTCTGCCCGCGAAAAAATCAATATGGAGGAACTGAAGAGTGTAGTTTATCAGCGTGTGAAGGAATTGCACGTGCAGAAGTACCCCTATAATGACTTTCTTTATCAGACCTACGAAGAAGAAGTTTAATTTTAGTTATGAGTTATAAGTTATGAGTTATTTGCTGGCAGCGGTTTGAATCGGTAGTGCCGGCAAAGGCAATAACTTATAACTCATAACTCATAACTCGTTATAAGGATGAATTACAGAAGACTGACCGAAGATGAAATTCTCCGGTTGAAGAGCCAGTCATGTCTGGCTGATGATTGGGGGAAAGTAACCGTTGCAGAAGAGTTCTCAACGGAATTTGTGCATCATACCCGTTTTTCGGGTGAGGTGTGTTTGGGAGTGTTCCATTCAGAATTTATGTTGCCGGGAGGAATCAGGAAGCATTCCGGTTTGCGGCATGTGACGCTGCATAATGTAACGGTGGGAGATAACTGTTGCATTGAGAATATCCAGAACTACATTGCCAATTATGAAATAGGGCATGACACCTTCATTGAGAATGTGGATATTATTCTGGTAGACGGTGTGTCGAAGTTCGGTAACGGGGTAGAAGTGTCTGTCCTGAATGAGACGGGAGGCCGTGAGGTGCTGATTAATGATAAACTCTCCGCACACCAAGCCTATATTCTGGCGCTTTACCGCCATCGCCCGGAGCTGATTGCACGGATGAAGGAAATCACGGATTTTTATTCCAACAAACATGCTTCTGCTGTAGGAAGCATCGGGAACCATGTAATGATATTGAACACCGGTTCCATAAAGAATGTGCGCATCGGTGATTATTGCCGCATCTGTGGTACATGCCGTCTGTATAACGGAAGCATCAACAGCAACGAGGTGGCGCCGGTACACATCGGGCATGGGGTGATTTGTGATGATTTCATCATCTCTACCGGGTCTCATGTAGATGACGGAGCTATGCTGAGCCGCTGCTTCGTGGGGCAGGCATGCAAGTTGGGACACAACTACTCTGCTTCGGATTCTTTGTTTTTCAGCAACTGCCAGGGAGAGAACGGGGAGGCGTGCGCTATTTTTGCCGGACCTTATACGGTGACACACCATAAATCCACGTTGCTGATTGCCGGTATGTTTTCCTTTATGAATGCCGGTTCGGGGTCCAATCAGAGCAACCATATGTATAAGTTAGGGCCTATCCATCAAGGCACTTTGGAGCGTGGTGCCAAGACGACTTCCGATTCGTACATCTTGTGGCCTGCAAGGGTGGGAGCGTTTTCCTTGGTAATGGGGCGCCATGTCAACCATTCTGATACTTCGAACCTGCCGTTCTCTTACTTGATAGAGCAGAATAATACCACCTACCTTGTACCCGGTGTCAACCTGCGTAGTGTGGGTACCATCCGTGATGCCCAGAAGTGGCCGAAACGTGACGGGCGTACCGACCCGAACAAACTGGATTACATCAACTATAATCTTCTCAGCCCCTACACGGTGCAGAAAATGTTCAAGGGACGGGAAACGTTGCAGAATCTGCGTCATGCCAGTGGCGAGCTTTCGGATATCTATTCTTTCCATAGTGCGAAGATACGTAACTCGGCTTTGGTGAAAGGTATCCGCTTCTATGAAATAGCCATTCATAAGTTCCTCGGAAACTCTGTCATCAAGCGCTTGGAAGGCATTGACTTCCGGAGCAATGAAGAAATACGTGCCCGTTTGAAGCCCGATACTGCCATTGGCAGCGGCGAATGGGTGGATATTTCCGGATTGATAGCCCCAAAGAGTGAGATAGATGCGCTGATAGACGGTATTGAGTCCGGCAAAGTCAATCGCTTGAAGTCTATCAATGCCGAGTTTGAGAAGATGCACAGCAACTACTATACCTACGAATGGACCTGGGCGTATGAGAAGTTGGAAGAGTTCTATGGTATCAAGCCGGAAGGTATGACGGCAGAAGACGTCATACATATTGTCGAAAAATGGAAAGAAGCAGTAGTTGGCCTCGACCGCATGGTGTATGAGGATGCTAAGAAAGAATTTTCACTGGCTTCCATGACGGGCTTTGGAGCTGATGGCTCACGCTTGGAAAAGGAACTCGATTTTGAGCAGGTACGCGGCGACTTTGAAAGCAATCCGTTTGTAATGGCTGTGCTGAAACACATTGAGGTGAAGACGGCGCTGGGCGATGAACTGATAGGGCGGATGCAGCGGGTGTCAGAAAATTAATTATGATTTGTTGCGTTTTTACTCTAATTAAAGAATTATTTCAATAATAGTTTTTACCTTTGCTCGGTAAAGGCGGTTTTGTGCTGCCTTTGCTACCCGAATCACTTTT
>NZ_JBCNZM010000018.1:0-52369 GCF_040227615.1 Bacteroides sp. RTP31139st1_H2_RTP31139_211217
ACTCACCACCCTGAATGGCACAATCAAGCCACTCCTGACGCTTCTCCACCCTATTGTAAAGCATGGAGAACATCCATACTTCCCGGCCTTGCAGCCAGATAAATTTATCCGTGTCGAAAACATTCCCCTCCCGATCCAGACAAGTAAAATAGCCACCGTATTCGGTGTCTTGGGAATGATTCAACCAAAAAGGAAGAACATTATTCATAAGTTCGTCCTTATACTGATTCGCCAATTTCTTAAAATCCATCATCTTCATTCTTTTTTAAATAGGGCTGGGAACGTTTTTTATCCGACATGCATCTAAACCAGCCCTTTACATTCACATTATTTATCTGTTGTATAAGAAATTACATCTCTTACCCAAATATCTGCTCCTTCAACGGGGTTTACCCATTTACAAGTCACGGTATATTTGCCATAAGACTGTACATAATTAAAGAACAACTCATGCTTACGGTGATTATACTTCAGCGGAAGCTTGCATACCTCAATCAATCTATCATTGAAATACACTTCCAGTTCAGCAACGTAATCTTCGGGCACATTCTCACCTTTCAATTCACCTTTAATGACAGCCCCCACACCTTCAAATTCGAAGGTCGGGAAATTAGCAATCCAATTCTCCACTACCACTTTTTTATCAACTTTCAAGCCTTCGAAGCTAATCTCCAATTGTGCAGGTTCCAGTTCTTGAAAACAGATAGTCACCTCATCGCTTCCAACTTTTCCACCGTTTTTTTCTATCATTTGTAAAGCGTGCCCAAAACTCAATTCACATCCTTTATTAAAGCTCACTGTATTATTGAAAGGAATATCTTCGACTACAGTCAGCTCTTTTCTGAATTTCTCGGGAATGCGATTATACCCAATCATTGTTCCCAAAATTCCCCCAGAAGAAGCCGGATTACAATCTGAATCCTGACCGGCACGTGTAGAAATATCAATCGTCTTCTCAAAGTCACCCTGCCCGTAGAGAAGCCCTAAAATGATATATGCACCGTTCACATAAGTCTCAATATTGAAAGGCATCTCAACCCCATCTGGACAAGCAATATCATTGGATCCCCATTTTTTCTCTATTTCTTCCCAACATTTTTTCCAATCCTCTGGATACTGTTTATGCCAATTTATAACATCAGCCATGCATGCATGAAAACGACTTTCCCGAGGAATAGACCTCAACGCCTCCGTCACAACATACTCAACATCATCGCTCACATAAGCCAAAGAGTACATGGCTGCTACATATACACCACCATACCAGCCATCGCCATACGCCATGATGTGTCCTACACGATCGCAAATTTCAGTAGCACTATTTACCATACCTGGAGCCATGATACCTGCAAAATCCGCTTCAATCTGAAAATCCAGACAATTGGCATGGGGATTATTTTTCCAATGCCCGCTGGCGGGAGGAGTCAAGCCATGAAGAAGATTGTAACGGGCCATCTGATTGGCATGACACAAAGGGTATTCTTTAGCCAAAAAGGCTGTGGCAAAAGAATCGGCCGGAGCATCCAAACCGTATCTTTCAAAAGTCTCCACAAAAGTCAGGTCGACATATACATCGTCATAAAGACCGCCACCACCATCGTACCATTTTTTAATTTCACCCGGTCCCCAAGGCATCACTATCGAATCCGGAATCATAGTAGACAGATAGCGGAACTCTGTAGGACCTCCATACGTACAGCCGATAACCTGACCGGCCCAAGCACCTTTTACTTTATCAAACAGAGCATCTTTTGATAGAGTAAGATTCAAATTCTCGTTTTGAGAACCACCACATGAGCATAAAGTTGCCACCAAACAACCACTCAATAAAATTTTTCTAACTTTCATCATATCTATTATTAAGGTCAATTTTTTATTTTCATCCAATAACGTTCAATCTCTTCCAATGATTTTCCGGTGGTCTCCGGCACCAGTTTCCAAACTATCAGCATGTAGGGAATACACATGGCAGCAAACAGGAAGAATGTTCCGGCGGGGGTAAGATTTTGGAGCATCCAGGGGGTAAGCTGCCCAATCAGGTATGTACCTATCCACAATGCAAAACCGGCAATGGACATGGCCAGCCCACGCACCCGGATTGGATACATTTCGGAAAGCAATACAAACACGACTGCGCAAATGGAAACCGCACAGCAAAACACATAGAACAAAAAGAAAACTAGCAGGAATAGGCTTGAAATGCCCCATGATTCTCCGGCAATAAAATAAAAGCCTATCAATACCAATGAAAGAATCATGCCTGAAACACCGTAATACACCAATTTCTTACGACCCACTTTATCAATAATGGCAAGAGCCAGTACAGTAGTCAGGGTATTGACTAGCCCCACCAACACCTGATAGAACAAGGAATCGCCACCGGAAAGGCCAGCCCCTTCAAAGATGGAAGGACCATAATACAAGACTGCATTCACTCCCATAAACTGTCCGAGGATGGCTATACATACACCGATAATAACGGCTTTCATAATACCCGGCGACAAAAGCAAGGACCACTCTGATTTGGTTTCGGAAGTAAGAACAGACTTCGTTTCGTTCAATTGCACCAACGCTTCTTTGGAAGAGCTGTAAATGTGCTCCAAAATATTGACCGCACGCTCTTCACGATTGCGGACAATCAGCCAACGCGGACTTTCCGGAATAAAGAAGACAATGGCAAAGAACAGCAAAGCAGGCAAAGTCTCCATTCCCAACATTCCTCTCCATACTTCATTCACAAAAATCCAGTTAAACCAGCTATCGGCAGCTCCTGCATGGGTCTCAGCATACATAAGCAACTGATAATTCATTAGATAAGCTCCTAAAAAGCCAATGGTAACCGCTAATTGATAAAGTGATACCAAGCGTCCACGATACTGAGCTACCGACACCTCGGATATATAAAGAGGGGATACAATGGAAACCACACCGATACCTACACCTCCGACAATACGGTAAACCACCAACTGATTGAAATCTGCACATACCGCACAACCGATAGCAGACATGGAAAAGAGTATGGCCGACAGAATCATGGTACGTTTACGACCAAGCTTGTCACTTAAAATACCAGCAAAGAGCACTCCTACAATAGAACCTATCAACGCACAGCCCACATACCACCCTTGCGACATGGTATCTAAATTAAACTGAGCGGTTACCTTGGCAATGGTACCGGAAATGACTGCTGTATCATATCCGAAAAGAAATCCTCCCAAAGCAGCCACAACAGACAAGAAAACTACATAACCAATATTGACCGAAGATTTCATAGTATAAAATTTATCGATTAAATTCAAATTATTCTTTTACAAGTTGCTTATAAACAGTACCGAAGCGATCGGTCACTAGTACTTCTATGCGAGCCTTTTTATCTTTAGGAACAGCCTTAAACAAATGATTGGTAGGAAAAGCATTCACCCAGAGTGCACCCATCTTTTCACGATCGGAAAAAGCTTCTACAGCAGCTGGATCCAAACCTTCACAACGGGTCATCTCACCCATACAAGTACCATTCTCGAACCACTCTACCTTCCACTGCTCATCCCAATTCCAGACATTGGCCAGCACTTCTTCGGGAAACTCTTTCGAACTACCCGGAGCATAAGCCTGAAACTGGTATTCCAGCGGATAATCTACCGCTTTGTAGTGCCACTTCACCTGATTACCATCTACCTCATAAAGTCCAAAGCCTTGGGGGGTACCGTCAGAACAAAGCATGGATTTCCAAAAACCTGCACATACAGCAGCTGTATTGTGTTCCATTAACCGGTCGTTGAACACCACGTTACCGTTCACATGGGTATGTCCGGTAATGAGGTGTGCCTCATGGTCTTTCAGCAAATCATACAGACTATTGGCATTGCTTGTCTCGTCGGGTAGCAAGGCATTGAACTTGATGTCCTTGGTAGTGCTGGAAGGAATATGCATCATTACAAATACCAGATGATCTTTCGGCACCAAAGCCAAATCTTTCTCTATCCATTGCAGTGTACGTTCATCAATGTAACCTATATAACGATAATCCCTATTGATATAAAAACAATTGTCTAGTATAATATAATGTGCCTTTCCACGATTGAAAGAATAATAAATGGGACCAAAATAGTCCTCATAGGTCTTGTATGAATGTTCAAAAGAACGTACACCCATTTCCATATCATGATTTCCTATGATACGGTAAACAGGCAATCCCAGACCGCCAGACACTTGAATGTAATCTGGGTATAAACCAGGAGTATTACCCACAATGTCACCACAATCCAACACGAAGGCATCACGCTCCTTGGCATACTTTTCCATAAAGGCTCGTGCCTTACCTACATAAGAACGATAACTGTCTAAATGCTCCTGACAGCTGACTTGCACATCAGTCTGTACCATAAACACATGCTTCATATCATCTTTCAGATTCCTCTTCAATTCAAAATCATACTTTAAACGGCCTTTCTTAAGCGGGAAAAAGAAAGCGATATGCCCACCACCCTCTTGCGGCAGATAACCTGCAGGCGTGGAAAGATATACAAACCGAGCATCCCGGTTGCGCGGCAACTCATAACGGCCCTGAGCATCAGTCAGCACCACGTCAAAACCATCTGTCACCACAACACCAGCAAGCCCTTTGCCTTTACAGGTCACCACGCCTTCAACGGGATCTGGATAAATTGCAGCCTGCATGATTGAGACAACCAAGAACAGACAACAACTGCAAAACAATCTGAGCATAAAATTCATAATCACTTAATATTGAAATATTCCTTATACCTATTATACAAGTGTCCTGCCTGCAAATATGCTGATTGGGGACTCATAAAATGAGAAAACTCAAAAGTGATGGCCTTGTCATAACCGGCTCGCTTGGCAGCCTCCAGCTTCATCCGTAACTTGTCAAACTTAATAGGCAAAAAGTCGATGGGCATGTCACGATCAAAGGTTTCAGCGTTTGTCCAACATTTCATGCCATACTTATCAGCCAGCTTTTTGTTCACCGTAAAGAAAGCATCCAGTTCATCGTAATCGATATGTCCGTCCTGAAAAGCACAGGCGTCAACCACATCATGAATGCCATCGAAAATTTCATTCCACTCCCTTTCATGCTCCTGAACAGAAACCGCATTCTCCTTTGTCAACTTATCTGTACCCATCACGGCCTTTTTCCCGTCAATCCACGGAGAAATAAAAGTCGGCAAACCGCCGGAGACATCCTTGCATTGTTTGCCCATCGCATGAAAGGCATCAATGGCACCCTTCGTCTTACGGCTTATCTCACAACTGATATACCATCCGCCGAAACTCTTGTACTTCTCACCGTACCTGCTCCACACCTCATCAATCACATACTTGTTATCCTCAACCTCCCACGAAAGGTCACCGGTATCCCAGTACTTGCCCGAATCATATAAACCAAAATAGAACTTCATGTGATATTTCCCCGCCAGCCGAAGGAACATGTCCAACAAATCGACGGAAGGCATATAACACCCTTTGCCCAGCAAATGCGCCGAAGGATAAGTAATGAATTTGCGATAACCCGACCGGATCATTATGACCGTGTCAATTCCAATACTCTGCATATACCGGAAATCCTGATCCCATTCCCTTTCCCCCCAATTCTGATGGGGAATATCATGGGATATCTCATCCAAGAACGTGCCGGTAATTTTAAGTGCATCGCCCATGGGAACTAGCATGGAAGAGGCAGACTCTTGAGAAAAGAAGCAATCCCCATCACCCTCTCGCCCCAACAATGAAGGGGCCATGAATGCAGACGCACCGAACAAAGCGGTCCTCTTTAAAAAATCCCTGCGTGTTTTCATTATTAATAAAATTAAGATCAACCATTATATATTAAACCTATCGAATACACTTTTTTAAGATAAAAAATCAATTATGTTTTTCATTGTTTTAGATATTAATTGTTATTATTCAATTATCACGCTGCAAATATAGATATATTTATTATATTTGCAAGACTTAATAAAGTATTTAATTAATATATAACCTACAATTAATATATATTAACGCGTAATTACAAAACAATTTACATAATAACAAATCAAATACATAATATTTTAGAATAATAAATCCGTATTTATTAATATAATAAACAAAATAGAGTAAATAACATAAAAATACATACATATGAAACAGAACTTATTAAAAGAAATGGAAACCGGGAGCAAGAATGCACTCTTAAAAAAAAGGATCATCACACATTATATATATAATGGGAGCTCCACTATTACCGATTTGGCCAAGGAACTCGATCTGAGTGTGCCCACAACCACCAAATTCATCAATGAAATGTGTGAGGACAACTATATAAACGACTATGGGAAACTGGAGACCAGTAGCGGCCGCCATCCAAGCCTATACGGACTCAACCCGGAATCAGGATACTTCATTGGAGTGGACATTAAGAAATTTGCCATAAACATCGGACTGATCAATTTCAAGGGGGATATGGTGGAAATCAAGATGAACATACCATACAAGTTCGAAAATACACAGGAAGCTTTGGAAGAACTGTGTGCACTCATCCGAAACTTCATAAAGGGAACGGAAATCAACGACAAGAAGATAATGAACATCTGCATCAACATCTCCGGAAGAGTAAATCCGGAATCAGGATATAGTTTCAGCATGTTCAACTTTTCAGAGCGTCCTTTGGCGGATGTACTGAATGAAAAGATAGGATACCCGGTCTGCATAGACAACGACACAAGGGCCATGACCTATGGAGAGCATATGCAAGGATGCGTCAAAGGGGAAAAGGACATCATCTTTGTCAACATAAGCTGGGGACTCGGAATCGGCATCATCATAGACGGGAAGGTATACACGGGAAAATCTGGATTTTCCGGAGAATTCGGGCATGTCAATGTTTTCGATAATGAAATACTGTGCCACTGCGGCAAAAAAGGATGCCTGGAAACGGAAGCCTCAGGATCGGCACTACACCGCATCCTGTTGGAAAGAATCGGTAGCGGAGAAAGTTCCATACTATCAAAACGGACTGCAGAAAATCCGCCCACCTTGGATGAAATCATCACCGCAGTCAATAAAGAGGACTTGCTATGCATTGAGATAGTGGAAGAAATAGGCCAAAAACTGGGAAGGCAAATAGCTGGATTAATAAGCATATTCAATCCGGAACTAGTAATAATCGGGGGTACACTATCATCAACAGGAGACTATATAGTGCAGCCAATCAAAACGGCAATAAGGAAATACTCATTGAATCTGGTCAACAAAGACGCCACGGTGACTGTTTCCAAGCTAAAAGACAAGGCTGGAGTAGTTGGGGCCTGCATGCTGGCACGGAGCAGAATGTTCGAAATTTAAAACGACCATTGCCAGCATAATGGGATTGACAAAGAGTATACCAAGAACGCAACTATCATATGCAAAAATATTGAAAAAGCGAGTCAGTAGTTGGTTACTGATAAAAGCACAGAATAAACCAGCATCATGATAACCGATTTCCAATACTGCCTCATATTGTGGAATTCGAAAATGCAGATTATTAAACTGTCAATAAAGAGAAGATGGAATCTATAGGATATACTCGGAAATATTACGAACATAACAAAGATTTGGGAAAGTATACCCTAAGATAAGGACAGAAAAGCAAGAAGCCATCATTACGGGTATCTATATTACTATAATTCCCTATCTGTAGCCTGCGTAGTGGGTTTAGGTGACGGAAAGAGGTTGTGGCAATCACAATCTCTTTCTTTTTATGATACATGGGAAGCTGTTGCATTTCAGATAAAATCCTTTACCTTTGCCGGCAAACACATTTATCAAGATATCAGGATGAAGAAAGTACTTAAATTGGCCGGAGGATTCATGGTCGGGGCATGCATCGGTTTCGTAGGAGTAATAGGTGTAAGAGTCCTGGTTTTGGGAGACTCGTTCGACGGTTTACACAGCAAGTTTGCCGAAACCGGCATGCTGGAGACGGTAGGAATTTCCCTGTTAGCCATACTGATTCTGCTGTTCTCCATCTTCCTGCAAGTACTTCTGCACGAAGGCGGGCATCTTGTCTGCGGACTGGCAACCGACTACCGCTTCGTCTCCTTCCGCATCTTCAACCTTACCTTCATACGGAAAGACGGGAAATTATGCATCAAGCGTTTCAGCCTTGCCGGAACGGGAGGCCAATGCCTGCTTACCCCACCCGAAAGGCCTCTTGAAGATATCCCAACCACCTTGTACAACCTGGGTGGAGTGCTTGCCAACCTGCTGACCGCCATCCTTGCCTTCCTCCCCCTGCTGACCGTAGACGGGCTGCCTTACCTGCTGAAATTCTTCCTTCTGATGCTCTCTTTGATTGGCATTCTCCTTGCAGGGATGAACGGCATCCCCATGAAGATGGGCGGCATCGGCAATGATGCCGACAACATGTGCCTGCTTCTCAAGGACAGCAAGAGCAAGCAGGCACTGGTCACCCAGCTGCGCATCAACGCATTGGTGCAAGAGGGCATGCGTCCTAAGGACATGCCTGCCGAATGGTTCAGCCAAACGGAAGACATCAACTACAAAGATGCCCTGCAGGTCACCATAGCCTTGATGAGCGCCTCGCGCCTGCTCGACTGCGAAGAATGGGAAGCCGCCTACAATGCATTTGAGAAAATAATGAGCCACCGGCACGAAGTCATCGGGCTTTTGATAAAGGAAACCGCTTGCGAGCTGCTCTTCACCGCATTGGTGACAAAGAGGACCGCACGGGCAGAAGAATTATATACCGATGAGCTGGATACCTACATCCGGCAATATAAGGATGTGACGTCTTCCAAACAGCGGCTGCTCTGCGCCCTGGCACTCTACCGGGACAAGGACACAGCAAAAGCAAAGGAGATTTACGAAGCCACCTGCCAACGGAAAAACAAATACTTGATGCAGGGAGAAGTCAGTTCGGACATAGCCTTGATGAAATCAATCCTTACCGCCAAGAATGCCTTGTAAGATGGAACGATATTTCTTTTACTTGTTATATCTACTGCTTGGCTGCTCACTATGCGGTTGTAGCAGAAAACAAGCGCCAAAGCAGACACAAGACCCGGATACGGAGACCACCATCCCGTACGCCGACACCATAGCGGCACCCGTCCCTCCGGCTCCGGCTAAAAGCCGGACAGCCCGCTACCTGGACTCCCTCGGTTTCGTCAACATCGCCGAAGCGGACAGCAGCATCGCCATCGACTTGATGTACACCCGTGCCGACAACTTCACCGGAACCCTATTGTACGAAGACCTGAAAGAAGCCTACCTGCACCCCGATGCCATGAAAAGCCTGAAGCGGGCACAACGCCTACTGAAAGAACAGTACCCCGGCTACAGCCTCATCGTCTACGACGCAGCGCGCCCCTTGTCCGTACAGCAGAAGATGTGGAACGTAGTGAAAGGAACCTCCAAATACATCTATGTCTCCAACCCCTCACGCGGCGGCGGCCTGCACAACTACGGATTGGCGGTGGACATCAGCATACTCGACGATAAAGGAACTCCTCTGCCCATGGGCACCCCGGTAGACCATCTGGGCAGGGAAGCCCACATCACAGAAGAAGCCGTGCTCGTGGCACAAGGCAAGCTGACAGAACAAGAACGTGAAAACCGGCTGCTGCTCCGGCAGGTAATGAAAGAAGCCGGATTCCACCCGCTACCCAGTGAATGGTGGCACTTCAACCGCGTCAGCAGGCAGACGGCAAAGGAGCGATACCGGGTCATCCCTTAACTCTCACCCCCAGCTTGTCCGGAAACTTAAATTTGCTATCGCTTTGACGCGGATGACGCAGATGACACGGATTTTTAATATTCTTAATCTGCGTAATCAGCGCCATCTGTGTCTGAAAAATAATCAAACAGAAAGCTACGAATTCATGCCTTACTTTGCCCTTTTTGAGATAACTTTGCATCAGAATAAATAAGCCAAGCCATGCCTTTATCCCAAGACACCCTCCGTTTCATTCGCGAGCATCGCCGCGACGACGTACGTAGCCTTGCTTTGCAGGCACGCCGCTACCCTTCGGTAGACATGCCCGCTGCCATCACACAAATTTCCGGCTGGCAGGTTGCCAAAGAGAAAATACCCGCATGGGCGAAGAACGATGACATCCTCTACCCCGCCCACCTCTCATTGGAGCAATGCTCCTCCCAAGCAACGGCACAGTATAAAGCGGAGATCATAGCTAACCTGCTACGCACAGAACAAGAGCATCCCGCGAAGGACAGCGCCCCTGTACCAGCCGCCACCTTTACCGACCTCACCGGAGGTTTCGGCATCGACTGCTCCTTCCTCTCCTGCTGCTTCGGGCATGCCACTTACGTCGAGCGCCAGGAAACCCTCTGCCAGATAGCCGCACACAACTTCCCTGTCCTCGGCCTGAACCACATCTCCGTCTGCCACGCAGACAGCGTCTGCCATCTGCAAGAGATGGAGCCCGTGGACTGTATATTCATAGACCCTGCCCGCCGCGACGGACACGGTGGAAAGACCGTAGCCATCGGCGACTGCGAACCCGATATAGCCGCCCTCGAAGAACTGCTGCTGCGCAAGGCAAGACACGTACTGGTAAAACTCTCCCCCATGCTCGACCTCACCCTTGCCCTGAACGATTTGAAGCATGTCCACCAGGCACACATCGTCTCCGTGGGCAACGAATGCAAGGAACTGCTGCTCTTGCTGGGACAAGGCGAAGGAGTGCCGGCAGACGACATCCCCATCCATTGCGTCAACTTCACCGGTGTACCGGCTCCCCAAGCCCTCGTCTTCACCCGCCGGCAGGAGAAGGAGCGTGCATGCCCCTACACCCCTCAACTGAAATCATACCTCTACGAACCGAATGCCTCCGTGCTGAAAGCCGGTGCATTCCGCAGCCTCTCCTCATTGTATAAGGTGGAAAAACTGCATCCCAACAGCCACCTCTACACCTCGGACCACTTCCTGCCGGACTTCCCCGGCCGCAAGTTCCGGATTACCTCCTCCTGCGGCTTCGGCAAGAAAGAAGTGAAAGAGATGCTGGCTGCCGAGAAAAAGGCGAACCTCACCGTGCGCAACTTCCCCGCCACCGTGGCCGAACTGCGCAAACGACTGAAATTGGCCGAAGGGGGAGGCACTTATCTCTTTGCCACTACTCTGGCAGACGAGAAGAAGGTACTTATCCGCTGCCAGGCTACGGGATAAGACACCAACCCCTATACCTTCCTCTGCACGAGATGTACATCTCATGTTGCTCGAGATGTACATCTCATACAGTCCGAGATGCACATCTCGTGCATCTTTAGCATCAGTCTGCCAGATGACGGCAAAGGGAGATACCGCCGAAAAGGTACTACCTCCAAGAATTTATGTAACCTCATTGTAACTGAATCGTTATCTGTTCTTCAACGCTCCGCAACCTCCACGTAACGGCAACCCTCTACTTTTGCGGCAGATTATTAACAGATAATAACAAGTATGAAACAGATTTTGAGAGCATTCTTATTCTTACTCCTATTCACCGCCACCGTCAATACGGCCATTGCCGACGAAAAAGCAAATGTCACGAAACAAGGAACTGTACGTGGACGCATCATCGACGCCACTAAACAAACTCTCCCGGGTGCATCCATCTACATCGAGAAACTACACACTGGCGTGACGAGCGACGTCAACGGCTTCTACACTTTCTCCAACCTTGACCCGGGAACCTATACAGTAAAGGTGAGCTACGTGGGCTACTCTCCCGTAGAACTGAAAATCACCATCCCCGCAGGCCGTACACTGGAAAAAGACGTCGTGCTGAATGAAGGCGTGGAATTGCAGGAAGTCGTAGTAGGCGGCGCCTTCCAAGGCCAGCGCCGCGCCATCAACTCACAGAAAAACAACATGGGGATTACGAATGTAGTCTCTGCCGACCAGGTAGGCAAGTTCCCCGACTCCAACATCGGTGACGCCCTTAAACGTATCTCCGGCATCAACGTGCAGTACGACCAAGGCGAGGCGCGCTTCGGGCAAGTGCGGGGCACGAGTGCCGACCTCAGCTCCGTCACCATCAATGGCAACCGCGTTCCCTCTGCCGAAGGCGATACACGCAACGTACAGCTCGACCTCATTCCGGCAGACATGATTCAGACCATCGAAGTGAACAAGGTAGTAACCGCCGATATGGACGGCGACGCCATCGGCGGCAGCATCAACCTCGTCACCAAGAACTCCCCCTACAAGCGCACCATTGCCGCCACTGCCGGAACCGGCTACAACTGGGTGAGCGAGAAGGCGCAACTGAACCTTGGCTTCACCTATGGCGACCGCTTCTTCAACGACAAACTCGGCCTGATTGTATCGGCCTCCTATCAGAACTCACCTTCCGGTTCCTACGACACCGAATTCGTGTGGGAGCAGGATGACAACGGCAAGACGTACGTCAACGACTACCAAATCCGCCAATACTACGTCACCCGCGAACGCCAGAGCTACTCTGCCGCACTGGACTGGGACATCAATGCCAACCACAAACTGACCTTCAAAGGCATCTTCAACAACCGCAACGACTGGGAGAACCGCTACCGCACCACGCTGAAAGACCTTGACCCCGACGGCAACGCCACCGTACGCATACAGACCAAAGCCGGTACACCGGACAACCGCAACGCCCGCCTGGAACGCCAGCGCACCATGGACTTTGCCCTTGGCGGCGAACACCTCTTCGGCGCCCTCTCCATGGACTGGCACGCCAGCTATGCCAAAGCCAGCGAAGAACGTCCCAACGAACGCTACATCGACTTCCAACTGAAAAAACAGAAGTTCGACATGGACCTGAGCGACGAACGCGAACCGTTTGCCAGCCCCAAAGCAGGCTCTACCATGACATTGAACAATGAATTCAGCCTGAAAGAGCTGACGGAACAGCAGGAAGACATCAAGGAGCAGGACCTGAAGTTCTCTGCCAACTTCAAGCTTCCTTTCAAGAACGGCAACAAGCTGAAGTTCGGCGCAAAGGTAGTACGCAAGACCAAGGATAAAGAAGTGGATTTCTACGAATACTCTCCTCTGGACGAGGACGCCTTCATGACGAACAGCCTGGCAAATACAGTGGACCAGACCAACAAGAACTTCATGCCCAACAACAAGTACCAGGCAGGCATCTACGCCAGCAAGGAATACACCGGCTCTTTAGACTTGAACAACGCTTCCCTATTTGAGAAAGAGCAGGTGCAGGAAGAACTTGCCGGAAACTTCAACGCCCGCGAAACCGTGACTTCCGGCTACCTCCGCTTCGACCAAAAACTGACAAAAGACGTGGAACTGATGACCGGACTCCGCATAGAGAACACCAACCTTGCCTATACGGGACGCACCTACGATACCGACGAAGACCTCACCAGCAAGACCGACCGTCAGCGCAACAGCTACATCAACTTCCTGCCGTCGCTGCTCGTAAAGTGGAATGTAAACGATGACTTCAAAGTACGCGGTTCGTTTACCCAAACCTTGTCACGCCCCAAATACTCGGCCCTCGTGCCCAGTGTGAACATCAAACGTTCCGACAACGAAATCACCATCGGAAACCCGGAGCTGAAACCTACCGTCTCCTACAACTTCGACTTGAGTGCCGACTATTACTTCCGCAGCATCGGTCTGATAAGCGCCGGCATCTTCTACAAGAAGATAGACGACTTCATCGTAGACCAGGTGAGCACCAACTATGAGTATCAAGGCAACACCTACACCCGCTTCACTCAACCCAAGAATGCAGGCAACGCCAACCTGGTAGGTGTAGAGTTATCCTACCAGCGCGACTTCAGCTTCATTGCTCCCGCTCTGAAGTGTGTAGGTTTCTACGGAACGTACACCTACACCCATTCCCGTGTGGAAGACTTCAACTTCGAAGGACGCGAGAACGAGAAAGACCTGAGCATGCCCGGCTCGCCGGAGCATACCGCAAATGCTTCCCTATACTTTGAGAAAGGCGGTCTGAATCTGCGCCTGAGCTATAACTTCGCTTCCGACTTCATCGATGAAATGGGAGAAAGCACCTTCTACGACCGCTACTATGACAAGGTGAACTATATGGACGTAAACGCCAGCTATACCTTCGGAAAGAAGTTCAAGACTACCTTCTACGCCGAAGCCAACAACCTACTGAACCAGCCTCTACGCTACTACCAGGGCACGAAAGACCGTACCATGCAGGCAGAATACTACGGCGTGAAAGTGAATGCGGGAGTGAAGATTAATTTCTAAACAAACCATCCAATGCATTAAGTATCTCAACTTCCCCTCCTCCGGGGAGGAGGGGTGCCCGAAGGGCGGGGTGGTAGGGAGCATAAAGCTATAAACCATATAATACTCCTCTGTGTATATCGCTACCACCTCCCCCTACGGGTACTCCTCCTCCCCGGAGGAGGAGAAGTTGAGATACCATCAGATTATCAACTATCAATACTTTACTATTTAATCAAAAAACAAAATGACAATGAAGAAAATATTCCTTTTACTGTTTATTGCCCTACTCGGCAACGCAGCCATTGCCCAAATCACCGATTACTCCATCTTCGACAAGAAGTTCAACTTCTACGTAGCCAACGACCTCGGCCGTAACGGCTACTACGACCAAAAGCCCATCGCCGAACTGATGGGACAGATGGCAGAGAACGGCGCAGACCCCGAATTCGTACTTGCCACCGGCGATGTACACCATTTTGAAGGCGTACGCAGCGTGAACGACCCGCTTTGGATGACCAACTACGAACTTATTTACAGTCATCCGGAGCTGATGATAGACTGGTTCCCCCTGCTGGGCAACCACGAATACCGCGGCAATACGCAGGCTGTGCTCGACTACAGTAATATCAGCCGCCGCTGGACCATGCCCGCCCGTTATTACACCAAGACGTTCGAGGACAACGGCGCTACCATCCGCATCCTTTGGGTAGACACCGCCCCGATGATTGACAAATACCGCAACGAAAGCGAGACCTATCCCGATGCCTGCAAGCAGGATTACCAGCAACAACTTTCCTGGATAGATTCCGTACTGACTGCCGCCAAAGAGGACTGGGTTATCGTTGCCGGACACCATCCCATCTATGCCGAAACCCCGAAGGACGAGAGCGAACGTGCCGACATGCAAGCACGCCTCGACCCCATCCTGCGCAAGCACAAGGTGGATATGTACATCTGCGGACACATCCACAACTTCCAGCATGTACGCACGGCAGGCAGCGACATCGACTATGTCACCAATTCTGCCGGTTCGCTCGCCCGCAAGGTGAAGCCCATCGAAGGGACCGTATTCTGCAGCCTCGAACCGGGTTTCTCCATTGTATCGGCCAGCAAAAAAACACTGGAACTGCGCATGATTGACAAGAAAGGGAATGTACTGCACACGGTGACGCGCAGCAAATAGTCTAAAGCAGCACGCAAGCAGACACACTCCCTAAAGCCTTGTCCAACAACCACTTTCCTCCCACGAAGCAGAAGAGTATGTTTCGTAGGAGGATTTTTCTATCTCATACGACAAAAACAAAGCCTATCCGCAGGAATACAAGAAAAAGCCCTATATTTGCATTTGTCAATACATAACTATGATGAAGAAGATACACTTCCTGATACTAATCAGCCTGCTACTTGCCGCTTGCAGTGACGACGACAAAGAAAAACAACCCGCTTTTGTGACCAATATCACCATATCCGATGCCGGAAAGACCTTCAATCCCGGTGATGCCGTGACCGTCAAAGCCGACGGTTTGCAGGCTATCGTGAAGGCGACTTCATCGAAACTTATGATTTCCAGACAAAGGAATGGAGGATGTTTATGTTCTACGTACCGTTTGCAGAGATTTTACTGGCACGATAACCGGCCCCGTTACTGCTTTTTCTCCCTCAAGTCATCCTTCGGTATCGTCGTCTCACTGCCGTCCCTCGTCGCCATGTAGTGGGGCGACATTATCTCCACGCCAGCCTCGTTGAACTTGTCCTGAATGTTCTGGTGCAGGTCGGAGTAAATCTGTGCCAGGCGGTCGGCATCCTTGATGTAGGCATTCACCTGATACACCGGATACCAATCGCTGAGCGAAGTCTCAAGCACAAAGGGACGCGGGTCGTCCACCACGCCGGGCGTGCTCAGCGCAGCTTCCGTGAGCAACTGATGCACTTGCCGCCACGGGGCGTCGTAGCCTATCGTCACCTCGGAGTGGATGATGAGTCCATACTCGCGCGCCGACTGGCTGTAGTTCACCGTGTGGGAGGACATGATGAAGGAGTTGGGGATGGTCACCACCTCGTTCTTCGGAGTGCGGATACGGGTGACGAGCGGTGTTTTCTCAATGATGTTGCCCGTAGTGTCATTCAGCTTGATGCGGTCACCCAGCTTGAAAGGCCGCATGTAGGTTATGACCAGGCCTGCAATGATATTGCCGATAACCGTACTGGAACCGAGCGAAACTATCAAGCCGACAAACACGGAGATTCCCTGGAAGACTCCCGACTTGGAACCCGGCAGATAAGGGTAAATCATGGCAATCATAAACGCATAAAGCAAGAAGCGCACAATGTGATAGGTAGGAATGGCCCAATCCGGATAGAAGCCGTTTATCTTCAGCCGTTCAGCCTGCACCTCATTGGCTAGATAGCGCACCAGTCTGACCAGATACTTCACCGCATAGCATATCACAAAGATAGTGAACAGATTGGGAATATAGTCGGCTATTCCATTCAGGATGACCTTTATAGGATTCCAAATGTAGGAGAATAAGGTATAAGCGAAATTCTTGGTCTGAGGGAAAATGGAGAATAATAGCGGAACCGTCAGCAGCAACTGCAACAGCATGACTACATAACGCACCAGGTTGGCAACAAACACCAGCAGGTTGACCTGCTTCTGCGTGTCCAGCAATTCATAATCCTGAATGGAGATCGGTTTCAGCTTGGTATCCTTCAGCCTCTGGATGCGTAGTTTGAGTTTTCTGAACAGCCAGTTGGTAAACTTGAACAAGAAGAACTGTCCCACAAGCACCAGGATAAAGTACAAGATACGTTTACCCAACTGCCACAAGCTATGCTCCTTCTGCATGGCTTTCAGTTTGTCCACCACGACATGCCTCTTGCTGGCGGCCAGCTGGTCACGGGTACAGTTTTCCCACAAAGCATCCTGATCGGTAAAGGAAGCGATGACCTTCTCGCCATACATCAAATCCGTAACAATATCCGTACTCTCCAAATAAACAGAGTCCGGACGCAGATTGAAACGCGTGCCCAATGCTTCGATGACGCTGCTTACATCCTTGGCCCGCTGTTGGGGCGTATGCCCTCCACGCTTGGCATACAGATAGAACAAGGTGTCCTTCTCCACCACCACCGGAATGCCCGGCGTCACTGCCCGCAACGAATCAATGCGTTGTTTCTGCAATGCCAGCTTCACCGAATCGACCGCATAGCTCGCCAGCCTCATCTGCTCCATTTCCATCCGCAGGTTGGCCTCGTTCAGCCGGGCTGCCTCCAACTCCTGCCGAACAAGCGACAGCTGAATCGAATCGGAGTCGGTCCTTGCCACTGTGACACTCCCCACACTATCCTCACCTAAAACACTGAGCACTTTATCTACCAGCTGAGCTGACACTCCGCCTGCCAGCATCAACAGCCAACAGAGACAGAAAGCACGGATAACCTTCATATATAAACTTCTTGATTTAATTCTGGTTGCAAATATACCCAATAAATGCTTCAAACATACGGAATGTTTTTAACTTCCTATCCTAATCAACATAACTTTTTCATGCAAACATGAAAGTTCTGTATCCGGTTTGCATTATCTTTGTACTCAAAATTAACATACCTATGGATATATTGTTTCTTGTCGGAGGACTGCTCCTCATTCTTCTGGGTGCCAACGGGCTGACAGACGGTGCCACATCCGTTGCCAAACGTTTCCATATACCGTCCATCGTCATCGGGCTTACCATTGTCGCCTTCGGTACTTCCGCACCGGAACTCACCGTCAGCATATCCTCTGCCCTAAAAGGCAGTGCAGACATTGCCATTGGCAATGTGGTGGGAAGCAATACGTTCAATACCCTGGTGATTGTGGGTTGTACGGCCCTTTTTGCCCCGATAGCCATCACCCGCAATACGCTGAAACGCGAAATCCCTCTTTGTATTCTTTCGTCCGTCGCCCTGCTGATTTGTGCCAACGACGTCTTTCTGGACGGCAGTGGCGAGAACATACTCAGCATCACCGACGGCCTGTTGCTGCTATGCTTCTTTGCCATTTTCCTAAGTTATACTTTTGCCATCGCAAAAAGGGATGGAAGCATGAAGGAACCGGAAAAGGAGCCCCTGCAGGAAGAAGACGAAATCAGGCTGCTGCCCGCGTGGAAGTCTGCCCTATACATCGTCGGCGGACTTGCCGGCCTCATCATCGGAGGTAATTTCTTTGTAGACGGTGCCAGCGGCATAGCCCGCGGATTGGGTGTCAGCGAATCCATCATCGGGCTGACGCTCGTGGCAGGCGGCACTTCACTGCCCGAACTCGCCACCTCCATCGTAGCCGCCTTGAAGAAAAACCCCGAAATAGCTATCGGAAACGCCATCGGAAGCAATCTCTTCAATATATTCTTCGTGCTGGGTTGTTCGGCCTCCATCACTCCATTGCGCCTGACGGGCATCACCAATTTCGATTTGTGGGTACTCGTAGGGGCCAGCATCCTGCTTTGGCTGTTCGGTATCTTTTTCGGGAAACGCATCATCACCCGGGTGGAAGGAAGCATTCTGATTCTCTGCTACATTGCCTACACAGCGGTACTGATATACAACCTCTAACAGCAAATTTACAGACACTCTACGCGGTATTTTAAAGATTATCACGTTTCTTTAAATAAGGCAAGCTGCACTTCGGCATAAAAAATAAGCAAGCTTATTTTGTTCTGCCCTCAGTTTGCATTACCTTTGCTACCTCAATATTGAACAACTATGGCAATTACAATCAAGAAAGTAACCACAAGACGGGAACTGGAGCGCTTTATCCGTTTCAACTACCTGCTCTACAAGAACAACCCTTATTCCGTCCCCGACCTTTTCGATGACATGCTCAACACCTTCAACAAGAAGAAAAACGCCGCATTCGAATTTTGTGAAGCCGATTATTTCCTGGCTTATCGGGAAGGTAAAATCGTAGGACGCGTAGCTGCCATCATCAACCACAAGGCAAACCGGACCTGGGGCAAGAAGGAAGTCCGCTTCGGCTGGATAGACTTCATCGACGATGCGGAAGTCTCCGATGCCCTAATCCGCACCGTGGAAGAATGGGGAAAAGAACGGGGAATGACACATATACAAGGCCCGCTGGGATTCACAGACTTCGATGCCGAAGGTATGCTCATCGAAGGATTCGACCAGCTCAGCACCATGGCCACCATTTATAACTATCCCTACTATCCGCAACATCTGGAACGCATGGGCTTTGAGAAGGATGCCGATTGGGTGGAGTATAAAATCTACATTCCCGACGCCATACCCGACAAGCACAAGCGCATCTCCGACCTCATCCAGCGCAAGTATAACCTCAAGGTAAAGAAATACACATCTGCCAAGAAGATTGCCCAAGACTATGGCCAGGCCATCTTCGAGCTGATGAACGAAGCTTATCAGCCACTCTACGGCTACTCTGCACTGAGCCAACGGCAGATTGACCAATACGTCAAGATGTACCTGCCCATCCTCGACCTGCGTATGGTGACATTGATTACCGATGCCGACGACCAGCTGCTTGCCGTAGGCATCTCCATGCCGTCACTCGCCGAAGCGTTGCAGAAAGCCCACGGGCGCCTGCTTCCTATGGGTTGGTATCACCTGGCAAAGACCATCTTTTTGAAGAAATATCCCAAGATGCTCGATTTGCTGTTGGTTGCCGTGAAGCCGGAATATCAGAACAAGGGGGTGAATGCACTGCTCTTCTCCGACCTTATACCCGTTTATCAGAAGCTAGGCTTCGAGTATGCCGAAAGTAATCCGGAGCTGGAGCTGAACGGCAAGGTACAAGCGCAATGGGAGTACTTCAAGACGGAACAGCACAAACGGAGAAGATGCTTTGTGAAGGAGATAGGATAAGCGGCTAATCCAAAAAATCATCATAACTTTTCGGATTAGAGAGGAAAAGCCAACAATATAAACCGCTCATCAGACATAAACCTAATACGGAAAAACCGAACAGCAAGAATATATGACACTTATTCATCACAACGAAGTTCCCGGCAATTATGCCCACTGCATCCACCGAGACTGCCCCCTTGCCACCAACTGCCTTCGCGCCATGGCCTGGGAAGCACTGCCCAAAGAAATTATCTCCGTACCGGTACTGAATCCTGCACAAACCAAGACTACAACCGATTGCCCTTTCTATCGCAACGCTGCCCCGGTGACCTACGCCCGCGGCTTCACCAAAATGCAGCAGCAGATGTTTCCCGAACAATACTTCCGGTTCAGCAACCGGCTGATTGCCAGCTTCGGCCGTAATCCCTACTTTGAGCGCAGACGCGGCGAACGCCCACTCTCACCTAAAGAACAGCAGACGGTACGTGCCGCACTGAAGCACGCAGGTGTGTCGCCCGACCTCGAGTTCGATGCCTATGAGGAGCGGCTCAGCTGGAACGACTGACCCATCCGTACACCTGCAAGACTCGCCCTGACAGAGGACTCCTGTCCTTCCGAAAAAACACGCGAATACTTGCGTAGCAGTATCAGAGTTCTTTCAATGAGAATACCACAGTACTTGCATGAAAGTACCGCGGTACTTATATGGAAGTACACTTGTACTGCCATGCAAGTACTACGGTCGCACCATAGGCTGTGGCAAGACGAACCAGCCTTTGAAGAAATAATATCTCTCACAGAGCGTTGCATTGTCTAAATAAAAAGCGTACCTTTGCAAAGTCCGACCGGAGAAATGGTCCGGACGTAAAGACAGCATTTTTTGTTTTATCCTAAGAACGAAATCGGCAAAATTTCAAAGGTAAAGGATAGAGACAATGTGACGCTCATTCTGATTTGCGTATGCTTCTAACGTAACATTTGCTACGTATGTCGTGTTATATGCAACAGCGTGAGAGTATTGTTTCTTCGTTCATTTTGCCATGGTGTTTGCCGATACCAGTTCTTGATGAACAGAACCAGGTCTCACGCTCTCTTTTTATAGTCACCCTCTTTTACATGCCACCCGCGGAGATCTACCGGCAAGAACTCATACACACATGAAAAATGAGATTCACATAGGCAAACTAATCAGACAACATCTGACAGAAAGCGGACTTTCCGTTTCTGAATTTGCCAACGCCATCCACAAGACACGCACAAATGTCTATGATATCTTCAAACGAAAGAATGTGGATATCGAGTTGCTTATGGCCATCTCCGAAACCCTTCATTTCGACTTCATCAACTGCCTGCACGATGCCAATTCCACTGCAAAGACACCAACCCGAGAATGCGGGAAGTATCTTGTGGTAAAGATTGTCGAAGAAAGCGACCTGGAAAAAGAAAAAACCGTTCTCTTCAGTTACAAGCTTGACATGTAGAAATTTATTGACGATCCCGTTAAATCGTCCGCACAACGCACCCTGCAATCCAAGCAATACCAAGATGTAAGAGCCGTGGTCAATACGAATGAAAACCTGATACAGTTTTTCAATTCATACCCGACATCATGTATCAACAATGATTTCGGCACCCGATGGGCCATGTATGCAAATACACCACTGAGCAAACAAGCCCAGCGTACTCTTTATCCTGCCTTGAAACAAGCCATCAGCGGAAAATCACAGTATGAAGCCGTCAGCAGATTACTGAATTTCGTTCAGACGGCCTTCGTATATGAATACGATGACAAAGTATGGGGATGCGATAGGGCTTTTTTCGCGGATGAAACCCTTTATTACCCGTATTGCGATTGTGAAGACCGTTCAATCCTATTCTCCCGATTGGTCCGCGATTTGTTAGGACTGAAAGTCGTACTGATTTACTATCCGGGGCACTTGGCAACCGCCGTCTGCTTTACAGAGAATGTAAACGGAGACTACATTTCCATGAATGGCAAGCGCTACACAATTTGCGACCCGACTTACATAGGAGCACCCATAGGAGCTACTATGCCCAAAATGGATAATCAAAAGGCAAAAGTCATACTTTTAGAATAGGGCAAGTCTCCATCATACATCACCATGTTGCAGCTGGAAGTCAGGATAGCAGATATCCGTTCCCGAACAGACAGAAGCGATATCCTGCACAAATAATCCACTGAACACTTGGGATATACAGAAAATCCTACTAACTTTGCCCATTGCCACCCTGGCAAGGGGCAATTTTTATTTATAGGAGAACTTGATTATGGCAACAACAACCATGAACCTTGATGTGCAACGGGCCGAAATCATTCGCCAACTCTTCGCCACAGACAGCCCGGAAGTGCTGAAGAAAGTGCAACGCACATTGAAGAATGCACTGAAAGCCCTGCAAACCGAAGAAAAGGAGGAAACCGAATACATCAGCAAGGAAGAAGTGATGGACGGCATTCGTGAAGGACTGACGGAGATGTTTCGTGCACAACGGATGGGGATAAAGCAAAAAACCTTGCAGGAACTGATAGATGAATTATAATATCGTCACCGAGAGAGCGTTTTTACGGGAAGTAAAACGTCTCAGTAAAAAGTACAAATCACTGAAACAGGACCTTCAGCGATTACAAGATGAACTATTGGCCAACCCGCAAGCCGGTGCCGACCTTGGCAACGGTGTCCATAAAGCGCGCCTTGCCATCGGCAGCAAGAACCGGGGCAAAAGCCACGGTGCATGTGTCATCACCTACACCTACCGCATAGACGAAGAAAACGGGAACATCACCCTGCTCTACCTCTACGACAAGGAAGAACGCGACAGCATCTCTGCTACCGAAATAAACCAACTGGTTGCCGAAGCCAAGGCATCTGCAGGCCTCTAAGCCCTCCTCTATGCGGCTCTACCTCCACCCCCCTGCCATCAATACCGAAGGACAATATGAAAAACAAACATAACTACAAGAGCATCTACCAGGAAGTCAAGAGTACAATCCTCGACCAGACTTACCCCACCAACACACTGCTCCCTACAGAAACCACACTGGCCGAAAAATACGATGTCTCCAGACCGACGATTGCCAAAGTATACAGCCAGCTGCAAAAAGAAGGACTGGTACAGAAGAACAAAGGCAAAGGAACCGTTGTATTATACCAAAAAGAGTCTAAAAGCAATTACACCTTCGGCCTGCTGCTGCCCGGAGCCGGCGAGTCGGAAATCTTTTCGATCATAAACGACCAAATATTAAAGCAGTCCGAAGCCATGCAGTTCACCTGCCTGTGGGACGGGGCCACAGCCAGCAACGCCCAGATAAGAAAAAACCTGATTGAATCGTGCTGCAACAACTATATCAGAAGGAAAGTAGACGGCATATTCTTTTCCCCCTTAGAGCGGGTGTCGGATGCAGATATCATCAACAAAACCATCTGCAGCCAAATAAGCCGCGCCAATATCCCACTGATATTGATAGACCGGGACATTGTACCCCCTCCCCAGAAAAGTCCTTTCGATGTAGTCTCCCTGGACAACTACGGAGCCGGATGCACGATGGCGCAACATCTTATCGATGCCGGATGCCAACGCATCTATTTCCTGTACAGGCCCAGCTCCGCCTATTCCGTAAAAGTCCGCTACCTGGCCGTAAAGAATACCTGCCAGGAACACGGCCTGCCCTTCGACTTGCAACACGAGTATTGCGGCAACCCCGAGAACATGGACTTCATCAACCGCATCCGGATAGAGCGGGGCAAGACAGGCATCATATGCGCCAACGACGCAACCGCCGCCGTACTGATGTCTTCATTGGAAGCAATCGGTTATAAGACAAGAACCGACCTGCTCATCACAGGCTTCGACGACATGAAGTACTCGCAACACCTGAAGTGCTCCCTCACCTCGTTTGTCCAGCCCTGCAAAGAGATTGCAGACGTCAGCATCGAACTGATGATGCGGAAAATCAAGTGCTACAACCGCCCTCCGGTAAGCGTATCCCTGAGAGGAGATATCATCATAAGAGATTCTTCCAAATTCTTGAAACCATAAAAAGACGGAATGTGCCGGATTTCTCATAAACTAAAAATCACCCTCGCCACAGGTAGTTGCAACGAGGGTGATAGCCCGGATTATTCTGCCAAAGGCACCACCTTCAGGTTTGTGATTTCCATCTTATCGCACGCAAACTGAAGCCTGTCTACAAACAACTTCTCCCGATAAGAAATCATCGTCCGCTTACCGGCAATTTCCGTATCCACCATCGTACCATCAAACTTATCGGAAGCCTTAACCAGCATGCGCACTGTAAACGGTCCGTCTGTATCCGGCAACTGCTCAATGGCATAATTCCTTCCCGATTGCGGTGCCCCGCCCTCGCGCAATGTCTTTTCATCGCAATCCGCCCGAGCGGTTACAAACGAATACTGCGCCCGTCTGCGCTTATTGTCCAACCGCCATTCGCAAGCATCTTGCAACGCCTTGTCAGCCGACGGCAACAAGCAGACAGACAACCGACCGTCGGCAGCCGTCGGATTCACATCAAAAGTCAGCAAAAAAGACCGGCAGGGAATATTCTGTGCTTGATTAGAAGATGCCTCTACAGCAACCTTCCTATTCAGGGTCACCAGCACCAGTTCGTCCATCCATTTCGTGCCGATTCTTCCATCGGGCAGTTGCACCAACTCATGAATCACCAACGGGCCTCCCCACGCTTTCATCCACATCCAGCCGGCCATCACATACCGATTATCGAATATCCTCGAAATGGTAGGCACACAAAGGCCGTTATAGAAATCCACTCCCGATGCCACCATATCCTTATACGCACTGTCCGGCTGCTCCGCACGCTTGGACCACAACCTCGTGAATCCGCCTATGATGTAATCATAATCTCCCCAATGGAAGAAGAACGTGCAGTCTCCTCCCAACGGGAAATTCTCGTTCAGGCAATGCCAGCCACCATTCACCGAATCGGACGCCCACGTGCCTTGCGCCCCATAGTTGGCAAGCATCTTCAGCCTTCCTTCGGGGTCTACATAGATACTCGGATTCTCGCACGGATGAAACAGCACACCGGTTTTGGCAAAGTGAACCCCGTCTTCGCTGACAGAATAAGAGGCACCTGCCGCAACACCCCTCATTTGATGCCTGTCGAACGCTCCCGTATGTCCCTTCTTGTCCAGATACTCGTAAAGCTCGGGAAGCGTAGTCTGCTCCCTCGGATAGATACGGGTGGTATGATAGCCATAACTGATGCAAAGCTTGTCATCGTAGACAAAAGGAGTGCCGGTTCCAAACGTCTCCCACTGCTCTTCGACAGGAACCGCAGCCTCGTGCTCGGTCCAATGCTTGAAGTCTTTTGTAGACAAGTGTTCGAAGTAGTGTCCTCCCCTGCCCAGTTTGCTCTGATGCCCGCGCCGGTCGTACAAATAGAACAAATGATAAGTGTCCTTATGATAAAGGCTGACCACATCGCCCACCCACGTATTATGGCCGGCAGGCGTCCAGAATTGCACTTGAGACCCATCCCCCCGAACCGTTCCTTCTTTACGTACCGGAGCCACCGCCGGATAAACCAGCTCTGCCTTTGAGACAAAATCCGGATTGATTTCCCACTTGTCCATTTGTTCTGCCAAAGGATACCCCAAAGGGAAATCATTATCGAGCAATTGCCCGTCTACATACATCGTCCATCTTGCTCCTGTAAAATTCAATAGAACGTCGTGCCTTCCCAAGGGGCTTTCCAACATAGCCAAGGGAATGCCCACCGGCATTTTTTCCACTTTCCCCTCCATGGGTGTCTTGAGTGAGATGACAGCCTCCAACACAGGAACCGACCCATCGGCCATCTTAAAGGCCGGATAATTTTGCTTGTCCCTATCCAGCGGATTGTGCTGGCGCAAACATACATCCAGCACTCCCGGGATTTGCAAAAGACACCTGTCCCTGTTCGGGATGGAGAAGTCTGCATTGAAACGGATAGAGAAACCCTTCGTAATATCCTCCAATGCAGGTAACGGGCCACTCCAATTCCGACCATCCAATTCTGCTATCGTTCGATTGGACGTGCTGGTATCCCAATGGTTGCTTAGTAACGCTACTCTTGCTCCATTCTCTTCTGCGGCCTGCGGTTGTTTCCCGCAAGCAGAAAAACAACCGGCCAACAGCAAATTCAAAGTAATTACACCTAATGTATTTTTCATATCAACCTATTTTTTATTATTCATAGCCATGCAGCAAGCACCGAAAGCAGCCTCTTCTTTTATGTCAGATAGCCTTAGCTCCCTTTCGAAAACCTCTTCAAGCGCATGTTGCATCAGCCGATTCTTCTTTATACCATTACCGGAGCCTATCAATTTCGTTTTCCCCTTACTGATTGAGCCCGGTATCAAGACAAAATAGTCGTACAAGCTATCGCATACACCATCAACAAATCCAATGATTAAATTCTCCGGAGTGAAATTATTCAAAGAGATACCTTCTATCTTCCCCCGTTTATTAGGGTTGGAACGAGTGCCGCAAAACAGAGTTTCCACCTTGATATTCTCTACCGAATCTGCCTGATATGCCATAGAGGTCATCCGTTGGAACAGATATTCATCATCCGCCTCTGTCCCGGCAAAAAGTTTCAAAGTCTTTCCGAAAAAGTCTTTCAACATGACAAACGATATTCCGCCACAAAGCGGTGCCCCAACCAGCAAATAGCCACCGCCCGGAAAAGGCCGTGTATCCAGTTCGTCTATCTCGATATATTCATCAGAGTACACGGAGATTTGGCTGCTGGTTCCGATGGTAATGTGTATCGACCGGTCGATGTCCTTGACCGACCCTAAGAAAGCAGCCTGGTTATCACCGATAGATACACAAACCGGAATATCATCGTAATGCCCTACCACGGTTTTTGATCCGACAACGGTTGGCAATATCGATTCATCAATGCAGAGCCTGTCGAACAAAGATGACTTGAACCGTAATTGCTGTTTGTCAAACAATCCCAGGCCTGCCGCATTCGATGGTTCAATACTCGGAACCGTTTGTTTGCATAACCGCATAGACACATAATCCATGATTGTGCACAATTTAACCGCCTCCTCAGGAACAATGCCATTCTGCAGGTTGTAATAATGTGTCGCAAGTCCATATCCCGTCGCCATAGGCCAACCGGTCACTTTCGTCATATAGCCGGCATAAGTCTCCCCATCTTTATACGGAAGATTTCCCCTGCCGTCTTGCCAAGTGTACAAAGGGCTTGCTGCCACTCCATTCGCATCAACATACAATATACCATGCATTTGTCCGGAGAAACCGATGCCCTTTATATCTGTGCACAAAATTCGCAACTCGCCAATCATTTGCTCAACGATGCGATAGATCCGTTCCGGGTCTTGGATTCTCTCCCACTGACAGTTTGAAACCAAGTTTGCGTTGTTCTCTTTGACTATCGTCTTACTGCTTTTATCAGAAGGGTTATAAGCAATTCCACAAATGGAACTGGTTCCAATATCGATTCCTATATATTCCATAACATCCTCCTCTTTAAGAACACTTATCCATCTTACCGGACAGGAACAAAAGATAGGCCACACAGACTGCCAGAATAATGACAGTACCGATTTGTCCGCCCATGCAATCGGAAGCCATGCCCATCAGAACCGGGAAAACTGCTCCTCCGGTTATGCCCATAATCATCAGTCCGGAAATTTCATTGTCACGCGAAGGCATATAGAGCAATGCGCGCGAGAATATCACAGAAAATACATTTGAATTGCCGATGCCGACGATTGCCACACAGGCATAAATCATCATCTCGGAAGAGGCGAACATCAGTCCCACAACTCCCACAAGCATCGACACCACGCTACAGACAAAGAATTTCACCGGCGAGAATTTTGCCATGATGATTGTACCGGAAAAACATCCCAATGTGCGGAACAAAAAGAACACACTCGTTGCATAACCGGCCTCCGACAAAGAAAGCCCTATACGCTCTTGCAACAGCTTCGGAGCCGAAATATTAACACCAACATCAATGCCTACATGCACCAATATACCGACAAACAATAAAAGGATGACCCCATTTTTCAACAACAAGACACACTCCTTGAACGTCGAAGAGCTGTTTTGAGCTTTAGCCTCTGCAACCGGAGTAAACAGCAGATAAAGAACTGCCATGACATCTATCACCGCAAAAATCAGAAACAGCAATCTCCAATTATCCATTTGCACAGCTGCATGTACGGCAATCAGCGGGGCAACAAACGAAGCGACGGACTTTATGAACTGACCTAAAGTCAGGCAACTTGGCAGCCGCTCCTCAACAACCAAGCCAGCCAACAATGGATTCAGTGAAACCTGCATCAGGGTATTTCCTATGCCGATGAACGAAAAAGCAAAAAACATCGAAATGGCATCATATACCAAGAGCGGAACAAGCAAACCGACAAAAGTAACTGCCATGCTCAACAACACCGTGTTTTTCCGCCCTATCTTATTCATCAACATGCCTGTTGGGATTGAAAAAACAAGGAACCACAAGAAGACCATCACCGTAAACGAATTGGCGGCCGTGTCCGATAGGGCAAAATCCTGCTTCACATAATTGGTTGCAATTCCCACCAAGTCGACAAACCCCATTGTGAAGAACGCAAGCATTACAGGAATTATGCTTTTATAGCTAACCATACTGCTTTTCATAACGAATCTTATTACATAAACCGACCACTAATCAAATATATCAACTTGGATGTTCTTAAACTCAAGGTTTCCCTGCTTCGTATAGAACCAAAGGTAGTTTCCTTTACGTTCGGGCAATCTGTTCACAATGCAACGCCGATCGTTGATGCAAACATCTATGATGTCCTCTTTAAGGATAAGCTCAACCTTTATCTGCTTATCCAATCCCGATACAGCCTCGATAAACGCATCATCACCCAGCCGCACAGTTCTCTTATTGGGGCTAAAGCTGAGCTTGTATCCATCGTTGGCCTTCTCCTTGGCACGGATAAACAGCCCGAACTCATCACAAACACTTTGCGGTTCTACTTCAAACGTAACCCTGCAGGAGTATGGCATATCTTTAATATATGCACCACCCATTGCACCCTGGGCCTTCATCACCACCGTATTGCCCGCCACAATCTCTGCATTTTGTCCGCTTTCCAATTTGATATTTGAAGCTGCTACTGTATGAAAGCTCGTTTCCGGAACAAATTTGGTCGCCAAATCCCCGTTAGGCAGCTGAATGGCCTCGCGAAGCACAATACTGCCTCCAAAGCGTTCCCAACCGTAGTCTTTATTATCTTGCTTACTGGGAATCCACCCTGCCACAATTCTTCTATTTCCATTGAACCGGGCTGTTTTGGCCACGTTTACCCACTGTTCCAGCAAAGCTTGCGATTCCGGATATTCCCAAGGGCCATAGGGCTGTCTTGATTTCACATAGTAAGTATCCCCGGCCTGCCCATAAACCAGATAGTACCAATCGTTCCATTTAAAATAGTCCGGACATTCCGGAACATCTCTTTGCCCGGTCAGTAACGGTGCTTCCACTTTCCAATCTTTCAGGTTTTTCGAAGTCAAATGCACCAAGCAACCACGTCCTTCGGCGATTACATAATTATCTACTTCGGTAGATACAAACAAATGGAAAACACCGTCTTTATCTATAACAACCTTCGGATCCCGGAAATGCCTTTTGCTATACCCCGGTGCCGAAGTATAAAACGGATTCGGCTTTTGCTTGGTGTATTTCAACCCGTCCTTGCTGACGGCATAGCTCAACTGTTCGTTTACGCTGTTGTCATCCAGTATGAGCCGGGTTGCATAAAAAGCATAATGCTTCTTCCCGTCATAAGCGACAGAACCTGTACAGATGGATTTCTCCCAATCTTCGTCAATCCCAATGGCTATGGGGTGATGTTTCCAGTTCTTAAGGTCGGTACTTGTACTTACACACCACTGGTGCCCTCCCAGGCCGTTCAGCGCCGAATGGTGCCCCTCGTCGAGCAGCCAATACAAATAAAATGTCCCGTCCCTGAAGAAAGGGATACAGTCACCCACAAACTGGTTTCCGCCTACCGGGGTGAAATATTGTATGTTCCCTTCCGGTTGTTCTTCCGGATTGTATTTCACTGAAAATTGGGCAAAGCACGATGATGCGGCAGTGGCCAACATCATCGCCATAGTCATTAATCTATTCTTCATATTTCTATTATATTACTTAATTAATTGAATAATCGACGAATCATTGATAGTTACCGAACCTGAATCGGCAAAAAACTCAATCACTTCAATATCACCTCTCGGGTAGCATAAAGAAGAGATGTTTATCCGGCCATTTGCGGCAATCAGTTCTATTGAATTATAATCGTATAGTATATACCAGTCTATTGCATCCATGGAAGGCCGATAACTGCCTCCCATTATCTGCCCCATCCAATCAGACAGTGCCGGAACTATACAACCGGAACGGTCTATGTAGAAATAGCTAAGCTCGTTTTGATAACCTATTGAAATGGATTTTCCGCTTTTCGTAATGAGTCTGATTCCGTAATCGTTGGCTTTCCACCATGCAAAGTTGTCCCTATTGTCGTAATTCACATGCAGGATAAACGGCTCATTCCGATACGGATTGCTTATGCGCATTACGTCAGATTCGAGTCGCTTACCATGGACTAACCCAGACTTTCCCCCAAACAGCTTTTCGACATTGCGTTGGAGATTTGATTGCAAGACATAGTGGTTGCCCTCTTCTACCAGATTCAACGTTCGCGGCGTTGTCATGCCTCCACGACCATTCAGGCTGGGAATACTATTGGCATATTCCCAGCAATTCATCCAGCCTAAGAAGATTCTATCTTCCTCTTGCAATCCTTCAAAAGTTCCTCCTGCATAGTTGTCCTTACCGTAATCTACCCACAACCTCTTATTTTGTGTAGGGATGAACTTCCCACCCGAAAAATCTCCGACAAAATAACGTGTGGCCGGCGCACCGTTGGCCGGCCCGTTTGACATATTAACCAATAATACCCATTTATATAAATCTTGCCCCGAAACTCTTATACGAAAGAAATCCGTTCTTTCCATATTCGAGCCGCTATTGTCATCCACGGTAAATTCACTCTGATAGCTCCATCGCTTACCATCATCCGACTTATAAAACAGCACCGAATATCCTGTGGAAACTGTCATCAACCAACAGTGCATGTCAATATTCCACTTCACTTGCGGACTATTCAATTTCACACCGGGCTCGTTTTCCAACTGAATTTTGCCCGATTTAATCCAGTTCTCTCCTCCGTCAAGGCTATAAGCATGATACACACCGGTTGCCTCTTCCGACTGATAGGTATAATAGGCTATCAAAGGCGTTTGAGAAGCAGAGCCCAATCCGGACAGATTCTTATCGTCTGCAATCACGCTTCCCGATTTCAGATATCCGATGCTATCCGGGCACAAAGCTATCGATTTCTTTTCCCAATGATACAGGTCGTTGCTGACAGCATGCCCCCAATGGATGTTTCCATATACAGAATCTGTCGGATTATACTGGTAAAAGAGGTGGTAGCCTCCTTTATAAAACAACAATCCCGTAGGCTCGCCCACCCAAAACATATCCGCAGAGAAATGCACCAACGGCTTATCGGGCTCATAAACCACCCCACCACCGCATGCACAAATCACGGACAACAAATAAACAATCAGAGTATAACTAAGTAAACGGTTCATATAGGCAGATAACTATTATTTGATTACAAATTACCCATTGGCGGAATTAATCCATTGCCGCTACCAGACGAACTATATTCGAACAATTTGTAATAATTTATCAAAAGCATAACAACTATTCACAAATCGATGATTATCAACAGCAACCAAATCAACTGCATTCAGTATACGACTGAGCCCTATTCAATATACGACTGAATGGCATTCAGTATACAACTGAATTAGGTTCAAAATACGACTGATTCTTCATTTTACATCGTTTGTAAATAATATGGATTACGATTCAGTCCTTTGCTACAGTTTGCAGGAGCTATTCCCATCCATAATTTTGCGTATACAAACCTTTTACATAACTAATCTGCGTTTGCGGGATGGGAAAGTACTCATCCCTGTTCTTTTGGAATTTGGCATCTTTCAGATAAGTGCGTCTGGTTCTTTCCACATCGAAATAATCATTCATATAGCGGTCTGCGACGCCCCAACGCACCAGGTCAAAGAACCATTTCCCTTCTGTTGCAAATTCCAGGTGACGTTCCCACTGCAATGCCTTGAAAGCAAATTCTTGTGTAAGGGCAGGGCAATTCACTCCAGGCTTATACACATCAACATCAAATTTTCCGGTAGGTGTTCCATCGGCAAATTTAAGTCTGCCCGTACCTCCGGCTGCTCTAAGGCGAATCCGGTTAATCAAATCGAGGGCTGTATCCAAGTCTCTGTTCAATTGGATAAGAGCTTCTGCACGCCACAACATGACTTCATCCAGACGAATCACGTCCCAATTGAGGCCACTACCCATAAACGGGTTGGTTTTTCTGAAGCAATCGCAAGTGGGGAGCACAATCAGTTTCTGGCTCATGGAGTAGCCATACACTTCCGGAGTTCTGGCCCAGCTTTTTTCCATGACATATTCCGGATCGTATTTCCAAGGCATTTCCGGGACACAAGCAGTGTGCATCAATCTCGGATCCATAGGGATTGTCGCAAATGCCTCCTTGTTATCCAATGTCTTTCCTTCGTTGAATTTTTCAAAATCGGGCAGACCATTCACTGTCTTAAAGCAGTTCATCATGTGTACAGAGGGCTGGAAGGCTCCGCAGCAACCGTATTCATCATTGATGGGATAAACCAGCCAAGAATTGTTGCGTCCTACCGGAGATCCGTCGTTGTTGGCCGAATATTGAATCGCCCATATCGACTCCGAGTTGTTTTCATACTCGCACAAGAAGTTCTCGGCAAAATCGCCTACCAACTGCTTTCCGGCGTGAGCCATGACATCCGCGCACAAACTTTCCACCTCTTGCAGTTTTTCTTTACTGATATTTACCACATTGTGCTTTTCATCTTGTTCGTAAGCCGAGAACAGCAGAGTCTTGGCCAGATAGGCCTTTGCAGCAAAACAGGTCGGCCGTCCTACTTCACTTTGTGTTTCGGGCAGAGTAGCAGCTGCATAGCGGAAATCGTCAATCAACTTGTCCCACAACTGTTGGTCGGTCAAATCGTCATTGCTCACTTTATCGTATTGGTCGTTAGGGGTGTTCTCATCAATCCATGGAAACAGCTTAAAACAGAGTTTCATATACATGTAGATATGTGCACGCAAAAAACGGAGTTCGGCAATCCGTTGGTCTCTTAACGGATATTCCTCTGTCGTAAGGGCTTGCGCACGTCTCAAAGCATCGTGCACGCGTCCCACTCCGACATAATGTACCCACCACAGGTTGTCCAAATCACCGGTCGTTGTGGGCTGCATATAAACGAATGTCTCCCACAAGTGGCGTTCCGCATTGTCATTGGTGCCCGATGCGCCTTTATAGGCTTCGCCTCCACGAAGGGAACCTTCTTCGTAAGGCATGCCAAACTGTTTGTTGAAATGGTTCTGTCCGCAAAAAGAGTATGCCGCATTCACCATCTGCTCTACTCTGCCAACTGCATTAAGGTCGGCGTCCGATATGATTCCTTGCGGATTTTGGTCCAACAATGAGGTACAAGAGGTGCCACACATAGCCAATGCAAGGCTACAAACTATAGTATTTAATTTTTTCATACGAATGTGATTTAAAAAGTTACGTTTACTGACATAGTCATTGAGAACGGCAGCGGATAGCCGTTACCCGGAGTTTCCGGATCGAGCCCGGTATAGGCATTGCTGCCCCAGCCTTTTTTAATGGTAGCAATATTGTCGGCTCTCAAAGCGATGCGGGCTCTTTGCATGCTGAGCTTTTTAGTGATTGACTCGGGAAGGGAATAGCCGAGCTCTGCATTTCTCAATTTCAGATAAGAACCGCTTTCCACATAGTAGGTGGACATCCGGCCCTCATCGTTATAGTTGTTGATAGAGAGCGCGGGGATAGTGGATTTTTTATTGGCAGGAGTCCAGGCATCCAACAACCGGGTGCCATAGTTCTCTCCGGAAGTACTCAAGGCATAGATGTCTGTCCAGCTCTTCCAGCCCGACACATTGAGGTCTTTGCCGCATACACCGTTAAAGAACAGGCTGAAATCAAAATTCTTATAGGTCAATCCGACTGTTACTCCATATTCCAACGCAGGATTTTCGTTGCCAATCCATGTCCTGTCTTCCGAATTGATGACATTGTCATTATTCAAGTCACGATAACGGATACGTCCCGGAGCAGCTCCCGTCTGCTTGGCATGTGCATCTACCTCTTCCTGGCTTTGGAACAATCCGTCGGCAATGTAACCATACAAGGAGTTTCTGGGTCGGCCCAAGATATTGTCTTCTTTACCGTTGCCGGCAAAATTGTTAATGACGTCATCCGGCACTTTCACAATGGTCTGGCTATTGTGGGAAAAGACTCCGCTGATATTCAAGCCCAAATCTCCGAACTTGTCGTTGTAGTTCAAAGTCAGTTCAAATCCTTTGTTGTCAATGTCCGCACCATTCAGCCACATGTGGGCGCCTTCGCCCAAAGTGGCAACCGTGCCGGGCTTCATCAAGATGTCTCTTGTATATTTCAGATAATAATCGAATGATCCGCTCAGCTTGGAATGGAAGAGGGCAAAATCCAAACCAAAGTTGTGCTGTGACGTCGTTTCCCATTTCAAATCCGGATTACCTCTTTGTGTACGGCGGAAACCTGATGGGAGAGTACCTCCCATACCTGTAAAGTCGTAGGCAGTTCCCCAGTTCCAATCATACAGATTGTTGCCATCATACGCAGCCTCATAAAATTGATAAGAAGCGTATGCATCGATACTGGAATTACCGTTCTGCCCCCAGCCGTAACGTAGTTTCAGCAAAGGAACCACAGAAGTAAGCTCTTCAAAAAAGGCCTCATTACTGATTGACCAACCCAATGAAAAAGCCGGGAATGTAGCCCATTTGTTGTTCTTGCCAAATACCGACGAGGCATCGCGGCGCAACGTCACCGAAGCCAGATAACGGTTATCATAATTGTAATTCAACTTGCCAAACCAGGAAATCATCGTGTTCTTGACGGAGCCGCTGCCATTATCCTTTTCCGATTCACCAGCACCCAGCCACATATAATCGTCATTTTCCAATGCAAAATCGCGACGGCTTCCCCAATGTTGCTGGTAAGTATGGATAATGGTTTCTTGGCCGGCCATCACATCGAAATTATGCTTGCCCAGCTCGAAGAGGTATTGAAGTACATTACTGTTAGTACTGGTCAAGTCAAAATATGATTCCTGGTACACCTTGTTCCGGTCTTCACTGAGGAATCCGGATTTATACCTATAGTCCATCGTACGCTTCCAGGAACCTACACCGTCTACACCAAACGAGGAACGGAAAGTCAGCCCTTTCAAAATATTCACATTTGCATAAAGGTTCCCGAATATCCTAAGGTTATCGTGATGATTCTGCTTGTTGTCCTCAATCAGCCGGACCGGATTCTGACGGTCGCTCATACCGCCAATCGGACCACCCCATCCACCGTCTACCGTGTGAACGGGGACTATAGACATCAATGATTTACATCCACCCAAATTGCCATCACCGATATTATCGCTTTCGCGCCATTTGGAAACCGTAAAGTTTTCGCCAATGGTCACCCTTCCATTCAAGAATGAATAATCTGAATTGATACGGCCATTGAAACGGCGATAGAAGCTTCCGTCAATGGTCCCTTTGTTGTCATAGTAATCCAAAGCAAACACAGAGTGCCCTTTATCCGTACCGGTAGATAATGTGACACTGTATTGCTGTACCTGGCCTGTACGCAGAATTTCTTTTTGCCAATCCGTATCAGCCGATTTCATGGTCTTGGCATCGTCAAGGTATTCGCGCCAAGTCACTTTATCCAACACCCAGTTTCCATTAGCATCTTGATGGTCTTGATATTGGTATAGCCCGCCTATGCCCATCTGAGTAGGGTCAGCATTCGGATTGTCATTCTTGATGGCCCAATATTGCGCGATACCTCTTTGTTCCGTATTCATCAATTCGTAAGGCTTTTTCTTGCTTACCAGCGTATAAGAAGCACTAAAATCTACGGTTGTACCTTTCTTTCCTTTGCGTGTAGTAATAATAATGACACCATTGGCCGCACGGGAACCATAAATGGACGCGGAAGAGGCGTCTTTCAAAACCTGCATCGACTCAATATCCATAGAAGCCAGTTCGGCCATAGAGCGGGTTGTAGGCGTACCGTCAATGATATACAACGGGTCATTATTGTTCAACGTGCCCTCACCTCTGATTCGGATGGTGGCATTGGGAGCAGGAGAACCATTGGCCGAGACAGACATACCTGCCACCTTGCCTTGCGCCGCTTTCATGGCGCTTCCGTATGAGCCGGATTTAAGTTGGTCAACCTTAACAACAGAAACAGAACCGGTCAAATCCGCCTTCTTCTGTGTGGTATATCCGGTAACAACCACTTCATCCAAACTAAGCGCATCTTCTTCCATCCGGATAATGTTACCATCTGCCCGGTCAGGAGTGAGCTCAACATTTTTATAACCTATATAGCTGAACAGCAAAGTACTTTTTCCACCTACTTTTATAGTAAAATTTCCATCAGAATCCGTTATAGTGCCATTGCCGGCATTGTTCTTATCAACAATCGTCACTCCAATGATAGGTTCTCCGGCTTTGTCCAACACACGTCCGGTAATTGTCCGCACTTGCTGTTGGAGCATTGATGGGATTGCCGCAGGAGCAACAGCTACTGAATCAGGTACCTGCAAACCGCACAAGCAAGTTATCAAGGCACATCGATACAAGAAATGTTTTTTCATACTCTTATTTTTTGGGTTAATAATGTTGTCATATATCAGATATTCCGATTAAGCGAATAAGATCTTAGTTAACATTAGGTTCTCTATCCTTTGGCAAATATAACACGGGAAGCTATAAAAAAAATAGATTATGTCAATTTAACAATCAGTTCCATTCTTTTTTTATATTACATATATGCAAAAAGAATCTACATCACTTGCTAAAATAGAATTATATTTAAGCATAAAATAGATACGTAAAAACAGTTTATTTACATACACACCATTTCCCATATCAGCTAAACGCCGCACATGCTTAAAAAACCGAGAGAACCATTACATGTATGTCATATATCCATCTTCATCAGGCCTTGTTCCTTACTAACAAAACATGGCATGGAGAGATAAAGAACAAGTGGCACTGCCAGAAATTGAAAGGAAGAAGAAGCCCGTCAGCCGGGACAAAGCATCATCGAGATTCCACAGCTCTTTCATTTAACTTCAAAATAAAGGCATAAAAGGGGGTGTGTCGTAATGAATATTTGAACACGAATTACACGAATTACACAAATTTGCAGAAAGATAATATGCTGATAATAAATATTCTATAAAAAAAATCGTGTAATTTGTGTTCTTTTCTCTCCTTTAGACACACCCTCTTTATTATTACATATCAGTTAGCTGTGACTTGAAAATCTTTTTTATTTTAAACCCAAAATCCTCAAAACTGCTTTAATCTTACTTCAGCTTTCTTCTAACCTACTTAATTCACAACAAGAGTTAACGGGAGTGAGACAGGTTAATTCCAAACGAAGCCCTAACTCCCGTGAATAATATAAACTAAATGAAAGAACTATGGAACAATGCAGCGACATTTCTCCAGTACCAGGGAAGGCTGGAGTTCCCCGATGCCGCCCCCTCACTCCTCTGTGCCGAAGAAATACATGCTTTTTCTGAAACAGACAAATAAAACCTATATATATAATAGGATAGAACATTCCTGTCAATATTTTATCAACATCTGCTGCAAAAACATGCGATACTCCTGCGGTGTGCTACCTTTCTTTTTCTTGAATATCCGTATGAAGTTGGAGAGATTGTTGAAGCCACAAGTATAACAAATTTCAGCTACCGTATGAGTAGTTTCCGACAGTAGCTGGCAAGCACGAGCTATCCTTAGGTTGGTAACATAATCAATAAACGTACAATTAGTCTTTTTCTTGAAGAAGTGGCTGAAAGCAGATTCGGACATACTTACCAATTGTGCCACGTCTCCCAAACGGATGGGTTCCTCAATATTCTCTTCAATATACTCACATACCTTAGCTATACGTCTGCTTTTAGAGGTACGTACGGTATCTTTTGTATCATATTGGTTACTTACCAGTATACGGCGATCAGCTATGGAAAGTTCATAGAGAATGGAAAAGAACTCCAATACTGTATGAAATCCCTGCATTTTTGTTAGTTTCAGAATCTTATCCTTCATCAGCAACTGTGTTTGCTCCGAAAAGCTAATACCATGTTGCGATTCAATCAGCAACTGCTTAATAGAAAAAAACAATCGTTTCCCCAAAATAGGGAAATTAAGTAATTGATCAGAGAATTGAATGGTAACCACATGGTTACCCGACACCACTTTCCCCTTCCATGCGTGAGGCACATTAGGTCCTATCATAACCAAATCCAAAGAATCAAATTCCTCTTCTGAATCACCTACCGTACGAGTGCCATACGTGTCCATCACCAAATTGATTTCATAATCCGAATGGTAATGAACCGGATAATCAAATTTGGCATTCGGATGATTAAGGACAATAAACAAATCTTCCGCAGCGATAGGAGTAATTTCTTTCTGTATATCTTTCATGGCAGTATAAATTTTGCTGATACAAAGATATGCATTCTAATGAAAACATAATCAAGTATTCAAAAAAGTACAATTGATAAACAGAATACTATAAGTGTATTATTGAAATCAGCTCTACCTTTGCGGTGTAAATTAAGAAACGCAAAAAGATTAAACCATGGAAACATTTTCAATCAGTATTTTAGACCTTATAATCGTACTCATTTATATGGCTGTCATTGTATGGTGGGGACTGAAAAACGGCAAAAGCCAAGACTCGCAATCCTATTTTCTCGCAGGACGCTCCATGCCTTGGTGGGTGGTCGGACTATCATTGTTTGCCGCCAGTATTTCAAGCACTACATTAATCGGGCAATCAGGTGATGCTTACCATACGGGGCTGGCTGTATTCAATTACAACCTGACGGGAATCATAGTAATGGTATTTTTCGCCGTTTTCCTATTGCCTCTTTATATCAAATCCGGCATTTTCACCATCCCCGAATTCTTGGAGAAACGTTTTGACCGACGTTCACGCTATTATTTTTCGGGCATCTGCATCATCGGCAACATCTTCTTGGATGCCGCCGGCGCACTATATGCCGCAGCATTAATAATCAAACTGATACTCCCCGATGCCGATTTACAGTCAATTATCATCATATTTGCCATCATCGCAGCTTCTTATACCATTCCCGGAGGATTATCTTCAGCCATCAATGCCGAACTGATACAAGCTGTCATACTTATATTAGGTTCTGTCATGCTGACATTCTTCTGTTTCCAGCAAGGAGGCGACTACTTCTTCCAGCTGTTCAGCAACGATGACATGCTGACCAAACTGATTCGTCCGCTGACTGATACTGCCACCCCTTGGCTTGGTCTGATAGTAGGTATGCCCATTTTAGGCATCTACTTCTGGGCTAACAACCAGACACTCGTGCAGCGCGTGTTAAGTTCCAAAACAATAGACGAAGGACGCAAAGGTGTCCTTTTCACGGGATCCCTGACCATGTTGACCCTCTTCATTATCGCCATGCCGGGAGTCATTGCCCGCCATCTGTTTCCCGGACTGGAAAAGCCCGATATGGTTTACCCTAACATGGTGCTCCAACTTATCCCTACCGGATTGCTCGGCATCATGCTTGCGGCACTGCTTTCGGCTTTGACCTCTACCATCAGTGCCATTCTGAACTCCACCTCCACTCTGTTCACCATGGACTTTTACGCTCAGTTCAACAAGAAAGCCGATTCCAAGAGACTGGTCTTCATCGGTAAAATCACCTCTTGTGTTATCATTGTTATTGCCGCCTTATGGGCGCCACAAATCGGCAAGTTCGGCTCTCTGCTGAAATATTATCAAGAAATGCTCTCCTACATCGCCCCTCCTATAGTTGCCGCCTTCCTATTGGGCGTGTTCAACAAGCGAATTAATGGAAACGGAGCCTTTGCCGGATTACTGGGTGGCTTGGTTATGGCCATAGGCATGCTCTTCTTAAAAAATGAAATTTTTGGAAATATGCACTTCCTGCTCATCGTACCCTTCCTGCTCTTGGCAAGCGGAATCATTATCTGCGTAGTGAGTCTGTGCTACCCCAAACCCGCCCTCGAAAAGCTGAAAGACACCGTGTTCACTCCTGCCGACCTGAAAGCGGACTTTAAGGCGAACCAGGCATTGCCTTGGTACAAGAACTACTACTCATGGGCAGCAATATTGTTGATTTCGAGTGCATTGATATGGATTGTATTCAATTAGTCGTCATATAAACCATTAAACATAAGAAGATGAAATTAAAAAAGTTTGAAGGGAACCCGATACTTTCCCCTTTGGAAACAAACGATTGGGAATCACTGGTTACTTGTAATCCGGGAGTAATTTACGATAATGGAGTATTCTATATGCTGTATAGAGCCGCCGGCAATGATACCGAACATGTCATTCGCCTTGGTTTGGCCATCAGTAAAGACGGATTCCATTTTGAACGTGTCTCCAACCAGCCGGCGTTCGGCCCCAGCGAAGACGGTCCCGATTCCGGTTGCGTGGAAGACCCCCGTATCATTAAATATGGTAAGGAATTTTATATTACTTATGCTTATCGCCCATACGCTCCCGGACAATATTGGACGTTCGGACACGATGAAATTCTGCTTCCGGAATGTGGCGAAGATGCCCCATTAGCACTTCGCAAGAGTTTGGGCAATACCGGATTGGCCATGACTACTGACTTCCGCAAATTCAGGAGGTTAGGCAGGCTCACCTCACCCGTACTTGACGATAGGGACGTCATTCTGTTTCCCGAAAAAGTGCAGGGAAAATACGTGATGCTCCATCGCCCCAAGGAATATATCGGTGAAAAGTACGGTGTAAAATATCCCTCCATCTGGATGAAGTTCTCAAACGACATGCTGAACTGGGAAGACAAGGAAAGCCACTTACTGCTGGCCGGTCGTGACGACACCTGGGAAGAGAAAATAGGCGGAAGCACACCTCCACTCAAAACGAATAAAGGATGGCTGATGCTCTATCATGGAGTGGAAAGCGGAGGTCTGGGATATTATCGCGTAGGAGCGATGCTGTTGGACAGCAACGACCCCACACATATCATCGGCAAAACACCGTCACCGATATTGGAAGCAGAGACTGAATTTGAGACCAAAGGATACTACAACGGATGTGTATTCCCCACAGGTAATGTAATAGTAAGTAACACGCTCTTCGTGTACTATGGGGCCGCTGACAAATATGTATGTGTAGCAACTTGCCAAGTAGATGAATTGGTGGATTATCTCTTGTCTGACGAATGTAGAATCTCCTATTAAAGATTTATGAAACACAAGATTCTAATTGTCTTATCAGTTCTGCTACATGCTTCCACAAGCATGGCAAAGATTACCTTGCCCGAAATTGTCGGCAACGACATGGTGCTACAGCAAAGCACGCAAGTGAAGCTTTGGGGCAAGGCTTTGCCAGACAAGCAGATTGAAATAACGGCATCATGGAATTCCCACACAGTCACTACCCTAAGTGACAAAAAAGGAGATTGGGAAATCAGCATAGCTACCCCAAAAGGCAGCTATGCTCCCCATACCATAGAAATTTCAGACGGAGAGAAGGTAATACTATCCAATATCCTGATTGGAGAGGTTTGGCTTTGCTCCGGACAGTCCAACATGGAAATGCCGCTGAAAGGTTATCAAAATTGCCCGGTGGCCGGAGGTAATGAGACCATAGCCACCAGTGGCTTGTGGAAACAGAAAATCCGTTTTGTCAACATCCCGTGGACTGAAAAGCTCACCCCTCAAGAGAGTTGTCCGGGCAGATGGAAGACATCCGTACCGGAAAACGCACAATGGTTCAGTGCAATAGGTTTTCATTTCGCCACAATGCTCTGCCAAGTACTTGATGTGCCCATAGGCATCATAAGCTGTTCATGGGGAGGCTCCACAATCGAAGGATGGCTTCCGGAAACCGTCTTGAAAGATTATGCCGATATAGACTTGGATAAAGCCCGTAAAAAACAAGGAATGCCATGCCTGCGTCCTATGATTATGTACAATGGAATGCTACATCCTCTGCATCGATACACCATTAAGGGTGTCTTGTGGTATCAGGGCGAGTCCAATGTCGACAAATACGAGGTATATGCAGAGCGATTGGCCACCATGGTGCAACTTTGGCGTAAAGAATGGGACATTCAATTTCCATTCTATTTTGCCGAAATCGCTCCTTACCGGTACGAAGAAAGATTAGATGCAGCACGTTTCCGCGAAGCCCAATACAAAGCACAATTCATGATTCCCAGCAGCGGAATGATTTGTACCAACGACTTGGTTGAACCCTATGAGTTAGGAAATATCCACCCCAAGAACAAAAAAGATGTAGGAAAACGGTTCGCCTATATGGCACTGAAAGAGACTTATGGAATCAGAGGTTTCTACAGCCGGGGACCCGAGTATAAGACCATGAAGATTGAGGATGGAAAAGTGATATTGGCATTTCACCATGCCGAAGAGGGATTCAGCAGACTGGAAGGAATACAAGGATTTGAAATAGCCGGAAAGGACAGCATTTTCCATTCCGCACAAGTGAAGGTCTTGTATGCCGAACGCAAGCTACAGCTCTCTTCGGACAAAGTGACCGAACCGATAGCTGTCCGATATTGTTTTCACAACTCAATGACCGGAAATACAGGTAATCAGATGGAACTCCCCATCGTTCCTTTTCGAACAGACAATTGGTAATTCATTATATTCATATATAATATTCAGCCCTATTCAAAAAAGTACAATAATTCGATATTTTTTTAAAACATCGCTGACAAAAATGTACATACCTTTGTCATACTAAATAAAAACAATTAATAATCAATAAATTTATCAGCTATGAAAGCAAAATCATTTTCAAGATTTTGGTCTTTCTCACTGTTCTTGATGATCATAATCTGTTTTCAGGTTTCTGAAGTCATGGCCCAGAAAACCGGAAACAAGATTACCGTTACCGGAGTAGTGAACGACCAGACAGAGTACCCCATCCCCGGGGCAACAGTAGTAGTCACCCAAGCTTCCTCTAAAGGAACGGTGACCGATGCCAACGGAAACTTCTCACTTGACGGAGTTACGGTTGGCCAGACGTTGACGGTTTCATTCATCGGCTACAAAAGCCAAACGGTGAAAGTTACGGGAAAAGGAAAATTGACCATCACACTCTCCGAAGATTCGGAACTGCTGGACGAGGTGGTTGTTGTGGGATACGGACAAATGAAGAAGTCCGACCTCACCGGTTCGGTAGCCTCCGTAAAAACGGAGAAACTGGCTGATATACCTTCCAACTCCATAGAAAAAGCCCTGCAAGGACGTATTGCGGGTGTGCAAGTAATCAACTCTTCCCAAGACCCTGGAGCAGGTTCCACGGTGCGCATACGCGGTAACTCATCATTGAACGGTTCCAACGCCCCGCTCGTTGTGGTAGACGGATTTCCCTTTGGCGATGCGGGCAACTTGAAACAAATCAATCCACAGGACATTGTGTCTATGGAAGTCTTGAAGGACGCATCGGCCAGTGCCATTTACGGTTCACGCGGTGCCAATGGCGTTATCCTCATCACCACCCGTCAGGCCAAGCAGAACGTGACACGCATCAACGTGAAGCAACAGACTACTCTTTCCGAGTTTGGCTCAGAGCTGAATCTTTGGCGCGACCCCGTACTGATGGCCATGCTGAGCAACGAATCCTATATCAACGCCGGACTGACGCCCCTCTACACCGGTGCGGTGAGCGGTAACGGCATCTACTATCCTTCCATCGAAGAATTGCAGACCACCTGGACCACCAACACGCGTTGGGACGACATTGTGTTCCGCGATGTACCTGTTTCAAACAACACCACCGTGCAGCTGCAAAGCAGCAACGACCGCACTTCCTTTATGGCCAGTGCCAACTACTTCTCCGAAGACGGTATGTATATTGAAGACAATTACCGCAAATTCGGAGGAAACTTTTCCGTGGAACACAAGGTACTGGACAACCTCTCCGTGAAAGCCAACGCCAACATCATACACAGCAAACGCCACAACAACGGCTATCTATCATATAGCCGTAATCCCATCTTCCCCGTGTATGACGAAAACGGGAACTACTGGCTCTACAGCGAGACGGACTATTACCATCCACTAGCCATTACCAACCTGCAGAAAAACGAGAGCAAAGGATTTGATGTCATCTCGTCCGTACTGGTGGACTATCAGATGCTTCCCTGCCTCAACTTGAAAACCCAATTCAACTATAAGCACGGAGAAAGCACCGGAGACCAGTATTATCCCAAGAAATACACCTCCAGCGGTGTACGCAACAACGGCTACGGTAAAATCACCAACTCAAAAAGCGACAACATCGTATTTGAGACTTACGCCACCTTCGACAAGACCTTTAACGAGAAGCACCATTTCACCGCCATGGGTGGTTACTCTTACGAAGAATACCAGTCACGCAGCTCGTCACTCGCCGCAAAGAACTTCGTAAACGAGTCGTTGGGTAACGAGAACCTTGCCGCCGGTGACGCGCAGAGCTACGAAATCAGCAACGGGTTCTACAAGACCAGGCTCGTTTCAGGTATGGCCCGCTTGAACTACGTGTACAACAACCGATATATGGCAACCTTAACCGCGCGTATGGACGGCTCCTCCAAGTTCGGTAAAGATAACCAGTGGGCTTTTTTCCCCTCGGGTGCTCTCAGCTGGAAGCTGCACGAAGAGGAATTCATCAAAAAACTGAACGTATTCGATGTTCTGAAACTGCGTGCCAGCTACGGTATCTCTGGAAACCAGGGCATCAGTGCCTATCAGACCCTGAGCCGATATGGAACGCACAAATACTACAACGATGGAGAGTGGCAGACCGTGATAGGTCCGGGATATATCTCGGGATATTACGGAGCAGACAACCGATATAAATACTGGAGTGGAGTATCGAACAAAGGACTGAAATGGGAGACTACTTCACAACTGGACTTCGGACTCGACATGAGTTTCTTCAACCAACGCTTGAACATTACTTTCGACTGGTATGACAAATATACCACCGACCTCTTGCGCCAACGCAACATCGCTCCCTCTTCAGGCTATGACAAAATGTGGGTGAACGACGGGAAAATCCGTAACCGGGGAGTGGAACTTACCATTGACGGCACAGCCTACCAAGACAAGGACTGGAGAGTGGGAGGAACCATGGTCTTCTCACGGAACCGCAACAAAGTAGTCAGCTTGGGAAATGTGATAGAGGCAGGACTCACCACCGACCCGCGCACCGGAATGCTTTATGAGAATTACGGTGATTCCAACAGCACCTTCGTGGCCTACACCAACATTCTGGCCGTAGGCAAACCCATGTACGTGTTCTATGGATACAAGACGGACGGTATTGTACAAACTGTCAATGAAGGCATTGATGCCGGATTGACCGGTAACTTCGCGCAACCGGGCGAGTTCAAGTATGTGGACGTGGACGGAAACGGTACCTGGAACGAGAACGACCGTTGCATCATCGGCGACCCCAACCCCGACTGGTCGGCATCACTTGGCATCGACCTGTCATGGAAGCATTTCGACTTCAGCATCTTCTTCAACGGAGTATTCGGGGGAGACGTGGTAAACATGGCAAGCTTCAATCAACCCAACAACTCGCACTTGCGCTGGACGATGGACAACCCCACCAACAGTTACCCGCGACTGAACCAAAGCAGACAGACCAAATTCTCCGACTGGTGGATAGAAGACGGTTCCTTTGTACGTATACAGAACCTGACGGTAGGTTACTCCATCCCCATCTCCAAAAAAAATTCGGCACGCAAGGTACGCCTCTACCTCAACGTGGACAACCTGCACACCTTTACTGGATTCAAAGGATACGATCCCGAAGTAGGGATGACCGGTATATATAGCGGTGGATATCCCCGCCTGAGAAAATGGACCATAGGTGCCGACTTTACGTTCTAAGGCCTTTCAATATGGTTAGTCGTTAATTTATTCAGATATTAAGAAACTAAAGACATGAAAAAGAATACACTCGCACTGATTTCATCAGCCATCATGGGGATGACAGCCCTCTCCTCGTGCGACCTTTCCGAAACTCCTTACGGATTCTACTCGGAAGACAACTTCTACAAGACGGAAGCTGACGCCCAGGCCGCCGTGAACTATATTTACGATGCTATCACTTACATCGAGTTCTCACGTGCCATCGTCTTTCTGGGAGACATGCCCACCGATGTGCTCGACCCCAAGACAAGCACCACCAACAGCGACAACCAACAGCTGGACGAATGGACTTTGGAAAGTTTCAAGGACAACGTTTCCCTGGGAAACTTCTACAAGTATTGCTACATCACCATCAACCGTGCCAATGCCGTGCTGAAAAAAGTGCCGGGCATGAACATCGACGAGAAATACAAAAACCGCTACATGGGCGAAGCCTACTTCATGCGCGCATACGCCTACTTCCACCTGGCACGCAACTTCGGTCTCGTCCCTCTCCATTTGGAACCTGTGGAAACACTAGAGCAATCTACCGTGGGGGCAGCAAAATCATTAGACGAGCTGTGGGGAATCATCTTGTCCGACATAGAACAAGCTTGCAATCTCATACCCTATTATGAGAAACCTCAATTAGGCAGAGCTGATAAAGTGGCAGCCTACTCGTTGGCGGCAAAGGCTTACATCTATCTGGCATCGGCCAAGGACCACAACACTCCGCGCTACATCGATATGAGCTTCGATGTAAATACCTACTACGCCAAAGCTGCGGAATATGCAGCCAAAGTAGTGGATAACCCCGAACAAACCCAATTTGGCTTCGAGCCCAATCTGCTCGACATCTTCGATGTGTCTAAGCCCGAAGGACGCGAGCATATCTTCATGATGTCCATGGATCGCACCGGAGTAGACGAAGGGCAATACTCCAAAATATCCAAGATGTATATTCCTTACGTGGCAGGTGGGACCATCTACATCAAGCAAGGCGACTCTGACAAGATGATTGCCACACACGATGGATGGAGCGAATACCGTACTAACCTTCAATTCTACAAATCATTCGAGTTGGGTGACCTGCGCCACGACTGGCTCATCGTAGACAAAGTGTACAACAAGGACGGAGAAGTCATAGCTTCTGTGGAAGACAACAAACTGTCATACCCCTTCTGCCGTAAGTTTATTGACCCGGAATTCATAGGAGACAAGACCTCCACCCGCCCCTACCTCATCCGTTATTCGGACATCGCACTCACCTATGCCGAAGCCGCAGGCCCCACACCGCTTGCCTACAGCTTGGTGAACTACATCCGTCAACGTGCCGGGCTCAGCCAGCTAGACCCCAACCTATCGCTCCAGGACTTTCGCGAAGCTGTACTGAATGAACGCAAGTATGAGCTCGCTTTCGAAGGAAACTGGTGCTACGACTTGCGTCGCTGGAACCGCCTGCATACAGACATACAAGCCGCTCGCGAACAAGGCCTCACAGCGGAGAAGATGGTGTTCTATCCCATACCCTCCATGGAAACAGACTTAAATCCTAACCTCTAAAAAAACAGACAACATGAAACTCATCAATTATATATCCATAGCCCTTGTAGCCATGGCTACCCTCAACTCTTGTAAAGAAGATCCTTGGGACAACGTGAAAGACGGTGGATGGAACCACGAACGCACTATCCTTGACATCAAACTCGAAGGACAAGTGGGAGTAGCAGAAATAGAAAATACAGATGCAACCACCGGAGTCATTCACCTGAAAGTATCCCCAGATATGGTGGAAGACCTTTCGCAAGTCCGTATTGAGAAACTTACTCTCTCTTATCAAGCCGAGTCCTCCCTTGCCAAAGGCGAGACCCTTGACCTCTCTTCCTCTTCTTCTCCCTCCATCACGGTGACATCCGAGATGGGAGAGAGTCGTACCTACACGGTGGATATGACGCCGTTCATTGAGTCTCTCACCGGTGTGTATTCCATCAACGAGTTCTATGTTTATGGTGGAACCGGTCCTTCATACGGTGGAACGGCAGTAGTCAAAGTGGACTCCAAAAGTTGGTGCTGGACCACCGGAGCTACCAAGCCCGCGTCAGAATATGACAACTATCTTGAGTTGAGACTTACCGAAGTGCTGCCCAACGGAAACACCACAGGTGAATGTATCAATTATGGAGGGCGTGACGGTAACTATTGGGACTGCATCTTTGTAGCAGCACAGAACCAATGGGGCACAGGCGACCTTGACCTCAGTTCCTTCTACCGCCGCATACCCCAAGGCAAAAGCATCTGGGTACGCAACTATGCAGAAAATACCATTACCTTCACCACACCGGATGGTACCCAATCCTCCACGTCTATGTTATTGGAAGCCGGAACCTACACCATGTACGAAGGCAAGGATGTTGTGGTAAAGAATCAAGCTTTCGCATTCGATGTAGCGGGCAAGGACAACTGGGAAGGCAGTATCTACACCGACTTTAATAAATTCGCCTCCAGCCCCCGCAAGTTCTTTGTTATGATTACCAAACAGGAAGACGGCTTCGTCATACCCGAAGAATCTAAGACCATGCCGAAATAATCCGTACACATAGATGAAGAATAAAAAAAGAATAGGAATGGAGGATGAAGAATTTCAATGTAAATGTTCTTCATCCTTCATATACATAATATGCTCCTTGCTGCTCTTATGTGGATGCACAGAAACAGCACAAACAATCGTTTCCATTGATACGAAACAGATTGTCAATGAAGATTACATAGGAAACGGTGCCCAGTGGGACCCCTATCGATTAGACTATGGCAAAGGGAGAATGGAGATTTCAGAAGCCGATTGGGAAAAAATGTACAGGCGGTTGGACTTCATGCGCCCACAATTCATACGGGTGATGACCAACACCACCTCAGTGATGAAAGATGGCGTACTCCATCCCGAACAAGGACTGGAACACCTCTCTCATATTCTGAATTATTGCCAGACACGCAATGTAACCGTGATGTTCGGTGACTGGGGAGGAGGGATGGTAGACTCACAGCAAGAAACCATCAATGAAAAGAATCTCACGACCGCTGCCGAATATGTCCGCTTCCTGATAGAAGAGAAAGGTTTTTCCTGCATCCGATATTACAACCTGATAAACGAGCCCAACGGCTACTGGTCTTCCACAGACGGCAAATATTCCTTGTGGGCGAACGCCATCCGCTTCTTCCACCAAAAGTTGGAGGAAAACAAGCTGACCGACAAGCTGCAAATCGTAGGTCCCGATGCGGCCATCTGGAGTGCCAACGAATCTTGGTGGGTAGACAGTTGCGCCATCCACCTGGACAAGGAGATAGGGCTATACGACATCCATACCTATCCCTCCAAGTCGACGGTAAACAGTGGTGCTTATACCGACATTATCCGTGCCTACAAGCAAAGCGTTCCCGCCGACAAGAAAATCGTAATGGGAGAAATAGGATTCAAATTTGTGGCGCCGGAAGATTCGCTCTTCCTGCAAGAGAACCTCCGCAGAGCCGAGGCAAAGCAACATGCTTCCATGGACGACTCACAGATGTTTGTGTACGACTCCATGTATGGCACAGATATGGCGGATGCACTTTTCCAGACTGTCAATGCCGGATTCTCAGGCTCGGTGGTGTGGATGCTCGACGATGCCATGCACTCCAAGGAAGCCCCGGACAAACTGAAAATATGGGGATTCTGGAACATCTTCGGCGAAGAGCGGTTTGGCAAGGAAGAGGAGGAGGTGCGCCCTTGGTTCTATGCCTGGTCACTGCTGACACGCTACATGCCGACCGGCTCGCGTGCCTACCGGGTAGAGGTGGAGGGAGACTCCAGCATCAAAGCCATTGCCGTGGAGAAGGAGGGGAACTACATGCTTGCCGTGGTCAACGTAGCCAAAGAAGAAAAATCGGTCGTGCTGAAAAGCTCCACCCTTCCCGTGCTGGAGGGAGTGAAAGAGTACCTCTATGCAGATGGAAAACTGAAAAAGGAGGGTGACAGCCAGCTGCTTCCCCTACGCCGGGGAGTAACCTTACGCTTAGACAAGGGAGAGGTTATACAGATGCCCGGAGAATCATTGACCGTATATACCAATTTCGATTATTAACCATCCATATTAAAAATAGATGAAAAAGATAAATATCCTGCTGAACGGCCTGCTCTTGGGCATGGCAGCAGCCTGTACACCCAAAGAGGTGACAGAAATCACCGTATCACCGGAAGTCATCAACGCCGACTACATAGGCAACGGTGCCGAATGGGACCCCTACGACGAAGCAGAAGCGTGGGGCTCATCTATCTCCGACGAAGACTGGAAAACGCTATATAAGCGATTGGACTTCATGAAGCCGCAATACGTGCGCTGCATGATAAACAGTCCTTACCGCTATTATGATTCAGAAAGCGGGAAATACGATAAGACCCGAAACATAGAGTCTATCTCCCGGTTACTTGAATATTGCACAAAGCAAGGAATTACCGTTATTTACGGTGAATATAACCCGCCCACATGGGACATGAAAGAAGACCAAAAATGGGTAGATATGTCTGTTGATTACCTCAACTATCTGGTCAATGATCTCGGTTTCTCCTGCATCAAGCATTTCGTCATCTTCAACGAACCTGACGGGAGCTGGGCATCCACTAATGGAGATTATGAAATGTGGAAAAAGATGCTTTTCCGATTCCACAAAAAGATGGAGGAATATCCCGGACTGACAGAGAAAGTAACACTTGCCGGTCCGGACGTAGTAGCTGATTATCGCAACAAAGCATCCAACCATGATGCTGAAGGATGGGTAAAACAAAGTGTACTTGATGCTGACTCCATCATCGGGATATATGACGTACACTCCTATCCCGGACAAAATGAAGTACGTAACGGTAAATATCCAGAAATACTGGCCCGTTACAAACAGCACCTTCCCGAAGGAAAGAAAATCGTATTAGGCGAAGCTGGATATAAATACTGGCGCAAGGCCGACTCCCTGCTGATGGCAGAGTACAACCGCCGCGTAGAAGAACATCCTTTCACCAAAGGAAGTGACTGCAATATGCTCTGTTACGATTATTTCTATGGCCTTGACATGCCTTTATTGGCAATGGAAGTAATGAATGCCGGCTACTCGGGCATGGCAGTGTGGATGTTAGACGATGCCATGCACAGCAACGGTGACTCCGGCAAAACGGAAGACGTAAAAATCTGGGGATTTTGGAATATATTAGGCAAAGAAGTCTTCAATAAACCGGATGAGGAAGAAATTCGCCCTTGGTTCTATTCTTGGTCACTTATGTGCCGCTATTTCCCTACAGGAACAGATATTTTGCACAGTTCGGTAACATCAACAAATCAAGATATTTATGTGGTAGCGGGTACATACAAAGGCAAATTAACTGTAGCCTTAGTAAACGTCGGAGAGAAAGATAAAAATATCCGCATAACTCTTCCTCAGCCAATGGATAATGCCTCTCTTTATGTATATGAAGAAAACAACTTGGCAAAGGACAGTGATGGATTCCCGATTCCCTCAAAAGACGGCTTGAAGTTGACAAAAGACTATGAGACAACTTTAAAAGCACAGACTTTCCAGTTATTGACTGATATCAAATATTAACTAACACACTCTCTATGAATGCCGGATTTATGAAAAAATTATTTATCCTTATTCTTACGGGATGGGTTAGCTTTTCCGCTTGTTCCGAAAGCAATGACACCCCCGGTAACCCTAAGCCGGAACCGCCCGTTGCCGAAAACACAGAACTAAGCATGGTGGACAAGAATGCCACCGCAGAGGCCAAAGCACTGTATGCCAACCTATGGGAAATACAGCAAAAAGGATTCATGTTCGGCCATCACGATGACTTGTTTTACGGTCGCAAATGGTATGATGTATCCGGAAATTCGGATACAAAAGATGTATGCGGAGACTATCCGGGAGTATTCAGCCTGGACTTTGCCGAAATTATGGACGACCGCCACGAAGGA
>NZ_JBCNZM010000018.1:52379-52606 GCF_040227615.1 Bacteroides sp. RTP31139st1_H2_RTP31139_211217
CCTTTGACCGGCGGTGATTCCTGGGATAACTCCAATGCCCATGTGGTCAGCGAAATTCTGGACGAAGGAAGCGAGATACAAAACAAGTTCAAGACTTGGCTCGACCGTCTGGCTGTCTTTTGCCAAGAACTGAAAGATGATGAGGGAAAGCCCATCCCTATCATCTTCCGTCCTTTCCACGAACATACGCAAACATGGTCGTGGTGGGGAGCTGGTTGTACTACAGC